>DATLXD010000202.1:0-1919 GCA_035575965.1 Pyrinomonadaceae bacterium
CCAGCGCGACGACGTTATCGCGCACGCCGATTTGACGGGCGACTCCTACCAGCTTTCGGTGATGGCGGCGCAGAGAAAAGACGCGGAGTTTATCGTCTTTTGCGGCGTGCATTTTATGGCTGAATCGGCTGATATTTTGGGGCAGCCGAATCAAAAAGTCATTTTGCCTGATTTGGGCGCGGGCTGTTCGATGGCTGATATGGCGAGCGTCGAACAAGTCGAAGACGCTTGGGAACAACTCAGAGAAATCGGCGTTATCGGCGAGGAAAAAACCGTCGCGCCGATGACTTATATGAATTCGAGCGCGGCGATAAAAGCCTTTTGCGGACGCGAGCGGGGCGTTGTCTGCACGTCTTCAAACGCTGTTCCATTATTCGACAAATACTTAAAAGAATACGATAAAATGTTTTTCTTTCCCGACCAGCATTTGGGCAGAAATACCGGACTGAAATTCGGCATTCCGCTCGACAAAATGGCTTTGTGGAATCCGTATGAAGAATTCGGCGGCAATACCGAAGAAGAGCTTGATAATGCAAAACTTATTTTATGGCGCGGACATTGCTCGGTTCACGGGCGTTTCAAGCCCTGGCACGTTGACCAGGTTCGCGCGGATGTGCCGGACATCAAAGTTCTCGTTCATCCCGAATGTATATATGAAGTTGTCAAAAAGAGCGATTTAAACGGCTCGACATCTTTTATTATCAACACGATTGCCAATTCGCCGAGCGGTTCAAAATGGGCGGTCGGCACGGAATTGAATCTCGTCAACCGAATGGCGAAAAAATTCCCCGACAAAGACATCCGCCTGCTTGCGCCGGATTTGTGTATGTGCGCGACGATGTATCGCATCGCGCCGCAAAATCTCGCGTGGGCGTTGGAAAATTTGGTGGCGGGGAACGTTGTCAATGAAATTAAAGTTGATGAGGAAACGAAACATTTTGCTCTCATTGCACTCGAAAGAATGATTTCGCTGACCGAGCAAAATCAGGAAAAGAAAAATTAACCGCAGATAAACGCTGATGAACACAGATTTTTTGAGATAAATAATAGATTGATTTAATTTTATCTCGCTTTATATCTGCGTTTATCTGCGTGCATCTGCGGTTAAATCATTTTATGGCGGAAGTTCGAGATAAATTACCGGAAAACGCACGGGGAAAATACTATGTAGACCGGCAGTGTATTGACTGCGACGTTTGCCGCGACACTTCGCCGAGAAACTTTGCGCGGTTTGATGAAAACGGTTATTCGTTTGTCTATAAACAACCGGAAACGCCTGAAGAAATCGCGCTGTGCGAGGAAGCGTTGGTGGCTTGTCCGGTTGAAGCTATCGGCGACGACGGTTGAGCAAAGTTTATTTCTTTGAAATTTATACAAATTTTGTTTTCAAACCAAAATTTTCAACATCTCATCTTCAATTACGACTTCATAAGATTCAATCGAACAATTTTTCTTTGTCAAACATTTGCCGTTTCGCACATCGAAACGCCAGCCGTGCAAATCGCATTCGACGATGTTTCCGTAAAGCCGCGAATCGGCAAGCGGATATGCTTTGTGCGGGCAGAAATTTTCTACCGCGTGAAATTCGCCATTCACGTTAAAAAGCGCGACTTCGCTTCCGTCTTTTAATTTAACCGTCGCGCCGCGTCCCGGCGGAACGTCTGTGACTCGTCCGACAGTTACTTTTTTGCCTTCGCGCTTTGGTTTGCGCTTGTTTTCGTAAAGTTTTCCCATTCTGATTTTGGATTTTAGATTTTAGATTGGCAAATCACGCCTCGAAATTCCCCTGCTTGATTTATCTTCTTCGCTCACACAAAATATAAGTTGTTAAGAAAAATTGCCAGCGAGACAAAAAATATGTCGGAAAAAAGTTTTTCGGAAAATGCGCGGCGGCGTTGTCGTGAGATTATGACAAGCAA
>DATLXD010000203.1:0-8606 GCA_035575965.1 Pyrinomonadaceae bacterium
TTGCTTTGGACGGCTTGCGGATATGAATTGCCAAAAACGACAAACACTGCGGATAATTCGACGAATTCCGCCGCTTTAACCAACCAAAATACGAAAAATCAATCGAATAATATAGTTAATGCGGAACAAGCCAATAAAAATGCCGGAGTAGCAAATTCTAAAACGGGAGTCGGCGATACTGGCGAGACGAAATTAATATTGAGCGGCAGCGGCGAATCCGCAACTTATCCTTGCAACGGAAGAGAAGTCGAAGTTGAAGAATCGGTAACCGCAAGCACTTATACTCTAACAGGTGAATGCAAAAAATTAATGGTTGACGGCGTGTCCGTCACAGTCAATGTAGAAAAGGTGGGGGAAATCGTGGTCATCGGTGTTAGCAATAAAGTTATCTACGGCGAAGGAATTGGCGGCAAGAAACCGAAGATAACAAAAAGCGGAACAAGTACCTCGGCTGAAACAAAAGCGGAAGCGGAAAAGAAAGCATCAGAAACCAAATAAATTAATAAGCAGGGATTTATAAGGTAACTTTAAGAGGAATAGCCGCAAATTTTGCGGCTATTCCTCTTAAAGTTATTTTCAATGTGATGCCTTGTTCACATTATATTTTCCGATAATTGCCTCCAAATTTTTTGCCGTCTCTGGATTCCAAAGTTCGGGCGCGGTAAAAATCGCATTTTTGGTTGTGCCCGCAAACGGATTCGGTGTTTGTTTTGCCGCGACTCTTTTTACCGCTTCCTTCAAAACAAGCTGCGCGTTGCGCACGTTTTTGTGCAGATATTCGATAACCATATCAACCGAAACGTCGTCGTGTCCTTCGTGCCAGCAATCGTAATCGGTAACTAAAGCCAGAGTTGCGTAAGCTATTTCGGCTTCGCGGGCGAGTTTCGCTTCCTGCAAATTCGTCATTCCGATAATGTCCATTCCCCAGCCTCGATAAACATTCGATTCGGCTTTTGTCGAAAATGCTGGACCTTCCATACAAAGATATGTTCCGCCGCGATGCACTTTCAAATTTTCAATTGATTTACAGCTTTCTTCTAAAATATCGCCAAGCTGCGAGCAAACCGGATGCGAAAATGTGATGTGTCCGACGATTCCGTTGCCGAAAAAGGTTGATTCCTCTGCTCTCGCTCTTGTTCGGTCAAAAAATTGGTCGGGAATCACCATATCGGTCGGCGCGTATTGTTCCTGAAGACTTCCGACCGCCGAAACCGACAAAATATAATCTACGCCTAGAAGTTTCATCGCGTAGATGTTCGCGCGAAAGGGAAGTTCCGTCGGCGTTAATTTATGACCGCGCCCGTGTCGCGGCAGAAATGCAACCGTTTCGCCTTCCAAAGTTCCGACGGTAAAAGCGTCCGACGGTTTGCCGAACGGCGTGTCAACTTCTACTTCTTTTACGTCCGTCAATTCCGGCATTTGATAAAGTCCACTGCCGCCGATAATTCCGATTTTTACTTGTTCCATTATAATGTGTATTTAATTTTCTTCTTCAAAATTGCCTTCAATTGAAATTTCTAACTCACTTTCCTGCCAATCAACAAACAAACGAGTTCCATCTGTGAACTCAATCAAAACCTCTTTTTTACGAAAATTTTTGACTGAATCAACTGTTTTTCCTTTGAGCATTTTAGTTGCTCTTTGTGTTTCTTTTGGTAAATTCATTTTATGCAAAAACCAATCTGCCTTTCGGTTCGGGAATTTTACGACCTAATTCATTCACCGTTTCAATCCATTTTTGAATAATAATTTCTGAATTTGCTAACGCCGCTTGGTAAGTTTTGCCGTCTGCCATACAACCCGCGAATTCGGGAACTGTAGCGATAAAGGCTTCGTCTTTTTTAATCCAATAAATTATTATTTCGTATTTATTCATCAAATTTAACAGCTTTCAATTTTCCGTTAACTTCAGTTAAACGGCAAAGCGGCTCGTCAAAATCGTGATAGAAAAAGCACAGCCAATTTTCCGCAACGGCTTGCTGCAAAAGACGTTTTTTGTTTTCGAGAGTTTCGAGCGGAAAAAGGTCGTAGCCCATAATCCAAGCAGGCGAAAGATGCGCTCGCGTCGGAATCAAATCTGCGAAACCGTAAAATGTTTGATTATCTTTTTTCAAACAAACGGTTTGCATTGAGCCGTTATGTCCGCGAACTTGCTGCATCGTTAAACCTTCTACAACTTCATAACTATCAGGTTTTAATTCGAGTTGTCCGCTTTCCTGCAAAGGTCGCCAATTTTCAGCTAGATAACTTGCTTTATCTCTTTCGTGCGGATTTTCGGCGTGTTCGAATTCGGATTTTGAAACAAAATAACGCGCGTTCGGAAATTGCGGAATAAGTTTTTGGTCTTTGGTCTTTGGTCTTTGGTCTTTGCTTTCTCGTAATTCGTAATTTGTAATTCGTAATTCGTCCTGCAGAATCGTGTTGCCGCCGCAATGGTCGAAATGCAGATGCGTGTTGATGACGATGGAAATGCCTTCCGGCTTACACTCGGTTTTTTCAAAAAGCGTTTCGGCAAAAGGTTTCGTACGAAATATATCGTAAATTTTTGTTTCCTTTTCCGTCCATTTTTCGCCGATGCCGGTTTCGATTAAAATTTTCTCGGTCGGAGTTTCCACGAAAAGGCAATTCGTGTTCAACCGAATCCGGTTAAATTCCTCTGGCGGACTGACCTTTTCCCATAAAACACGCGGCACAACGCCGAACATCGCGCCGCCGTCAAGTCTAAATTCGGTGTCTGGAATCGTCTCTATTCGATAATCACCTAAAAACATTTATCAGTTGTCAATTATCAGTTATCAGAAAATTGATGACTGTTGACTGATAACTGATGACTGACTTTATTTCTTTTTCGGTTGGGGGTTTGGAGGTGTTTTGCCTTTTGGTGCTTCTTCCTCTTCATCTTCGTCAGACGGCATTCCGCCCGGTGGCATTCCTTGCATCTGCTGCATTTGTTGTTGCTGCATTTGTTGTTGCTGCTTCATCATTTGCTGCATTTGGTCTGCGGTCGGTTCGGGAACGTTAAAATCCTCCGGCACTTCCACCGGATTGTTTTTCACAATCTCGTCTAAAACCTGTTTTTGTTTTTCTTCTTCGAGCTGCGATTTAACCTTTACGGAAATGGGCATCGGTCGCGCCATCGGATTTTCCGGGTCGGTGATGGTCGTGCCGATTAAAATATGGCGCACGTCGTAAGTTTGGGTCGGCTCGCCCTTCGGGTCTTTGCCTTCGCCCTTTTTTTCGAGCTTGATAATATGAAAACCAAAGGGCGTTTCGACCAAGTTTTCGGTAATCTGACCGGGTTCGAGCGCAAGCGCGGAACTTTCAAAATTTTTGTCAAAACCGCTGTTTATCGCTACATTTTCATAAAGCCCGCCTTTTTCTTTGCTGCCCGGGTCTTCGGAAAATTCCTTTGCCAATTTGCCGAAATCCTCGCCTGCTTTGGCGCGGCTCAAAACTTGTTCGGCTTTGACTCGTTTGTCTTTGGTATCGAATTCGGGATGCGAAGCAATATAATTTTTTACATCCTCATCGGAAACTTTAATCTTTTCGACCAGCGTTTTTTGGGCGTAAGTGGTGGCTAAAAATTGTGCTTGCTGCAGCCCGACCTGCAATTCGAGTTCGCGGTTAAATTCTTCGCCTAATTCACTGCGTTTGGCGACAGCTTCTTCTTCGTAAATTTTGACTTTGGCAAAGTCGTCTTTGGCTTGTTTGATTTCCTCTTCCTCAAGCTCTTTGTCCTTCGGGAATTTACCGCTTTCTCTCGCCAAGGCGATTTTGGCATCGAGAAATTGTTTAAACTCGGTTTCGCGGCGAGCCGTGTTGTTGCTCCAAAATTCATTAACCTGGTCTTCGGTAATAAAGCTGAACGGCGGCATTTGAGCTTTGCCTTCGTTGATTTTCTTGTCGTAAAGACTGGCGATAATCAGCGAGCGAATGCTTTCGAGTTCGTGCTTCACATTCGGGTCTTCGGCGAGTCCGTCTTTTCTGGCTTGGCTGGCAACGGCGAGCAACTGGCGCAGACTTTCGGCAACCTTTTTCTTTTGTTCGGGGCTTTCACCGATTGCTTTAAGCTGCATCGGGTTCGCATCTTTCAAAAGCAATTGCATGTCTTCCTTGCTGACGCGGGTTAAAACTTCGTCGTGATGTCCGGCAAATTTTGTTTTCCAAACGACAAGCCCGATTCCGAGTGCTAAAAGCACGGCGAGAACCGCCAACGCCTTCGGTAAAGCACTGCTTCCTTTCGCCGCGGTATTAGTATTTACCGTCGAATTTTGCGGCGTTTCCGCCGTATTATTCGGGACGGTTTCCGCGCCGGAAACCGTCGATTGATTATCAGTATCGCTTAATATCGTATTGTCCTTCGGACAAACGTCTACATTATTTTCGTATTCGGTATTGCATTGCGGACATATCTTCATTAAATTTTCCTCTTTTATAAAATACTTATTTCTTTTGAACTAGTTCCATTAAAACACCGCCAGCCGACGACGGATGGACAAACGCGACCAGGCAGCCTTCCGCGCCGACGCGCGGTTCCTCGTCTATTAAACGCATTCCCTCATTTTTAAGTTTCGCTAAACTTTCTTCGATATTTTCGACCTCGACCGCGATGTGGTGAATTCCGCCGCCGCGCTTTTCAATGAATTTTGCAATCGGCGAGTCTTCAGATGTCGGCTCTAAAAGCTCGATGTTAGTTTCGCCAATCGGCAGCATTGCCACGCGCACTTTTTGGTCTTCGACCGTTTCCGTGTGAACATTTTCCAGTCCCAAAGCGTCTTGCCAAAACTTTAACGCTTCGTCAATCCCTTTGGTGGCAATCCCTAAATGACTAATTTTCATTTTGAATTTAAGATTTCTTCAACCGCCGAATACGGGTCGCGTTTCTTCTCCGCAACTTCCAATGCCAAACTTTCCAACTTTTCGCTTGTTCCGTTTTTATTCAACGTTTGCGCGAGCAAAGTTTCCCGAAGAAGTTCGAGCAGCCGCCAGCGTGCAATATCTTTTCTTCTGGTTAAACTCGATTCGCCTTGCTTCTGAAAATCGTAATAACTTTCGATGGCTTTTGATAAATCTTCGATGCCTTTGTTTTCCGTCGCCACGGTTTTGACAACCGGCGGCATCCAAAAATCAGGACGATGAGCCAGAGATAAAAGTGATTCAAGTTCTTTTTCAGTTCTGAGAACACCTTCGCGGTCGGCTTTGTTTATCACAAAAACGTCGCCGATTTCCATAATGCCGGCTTTTATCGCCTGAATATCGTCGCCCATTCCGGGAACTAAAACGACGACTGAAACATCTGCGGTTTTAACAATTTCTACTTCGTCTTGCCCGACACCGACGGTTTCGACGATAATTTTATCAAAGCCCGCCGCGTCTAAAATTGCCACCGCGTCAACAGTTGCGCGTGAAAGCCCGCCTAAATTTCCGCGTGTCGCCATCGAACGAATAAAAACATTTTTATCGAGTCCGAGCGTTTGCATACGAATGCGGTCGCCGAGAATCGCGCCGCCGGAAAACGGACTCGACGGGTCAACACAAATGATTCCGATGCGCTCGCCCTGGTCGCGGTAGAAAAAAGCGAGTTTATCGACGAGCGAAGATTTTCCCGCACCGGGCGAACCCGTAATACCGATAACAAGAGCATTTCCGGTTTTCGGAAAAACCTGTTTCATTAATTCGGCAGCGTTTTCCGCGCCGTTTTCGACTTTCGTTATCGCGCGCGCCACACTGCGCGCGTCGCCGGCAAAAAGTTTTTCTATCAGTTCCGCGTATAACATTTATCGCTTTGTTTCTTTTTTAATCAATTTCAACTGTCTGGACACTTTTTGACATTCGAGAAAAACTAGATAGCCGCCGAATTTATGAATGCAAATTTTTCATAAACAGGAATTCTCTCATTTTTCCCGACGATTGCCAAAGGATAAAGTTTATTTTGCCTGTAATAGTCAAAGAATTTGTGTGACTTCGACATTAAAACAGCGATTGAATTTAATGCTTATTTCATAGCTTTTGAAACCGCAGGAATTTAAAAAAGAAGGGCGGACTTTTATTAAAGTCCGCCTCTTATAGGTGGAAAAATCTTTTATCAAAATTTACCAGCGCACCGGGCGAAGCGTCGGACCGAGGACGTGAGAACCCGTCGAGACGGTTCCGCTATGATCCGGGTTGAGCAAACTTTTGCCGTCGGAATTATGACCGAAATGCCCTGCATACCAAACAACGGCGTCTTGATTCAGCAAAGATTCATTATTTAGCCAGGGCGCGAAATTAGCTTTCAGTTCCTCACCGTTCGGGTCGTCAATTTCATCCGGTTCGCCGCCCGCTCCGGCTTGATATTTCAAAAACCAAAAATCGCCCGCGCCGAAATCGTTGGTTTTGCCGTCGGATAGGCTCGGCACAAGCAGATATGCTTCATCGCCGCCGGAATTTTGAATCAAAAATCTGCGATTGGTTTGATAATTTCTCAAACGGGTGGTTTCGTTTGTAACCGGCTTGATAAATTTGCGACCGCGCTCAAGCTGAAAAATCTTGTTTGTCGAATTTACGATGTCGAAATCGAATCGCCAATAGATATTATGATTATGTTCGTTGCAAACGCACGAGCTGGTCGTCGCGCCGAAACCGTAGCGCGGGCGAATTGTTCCGTCATTGGCAAAACGCCATTCCGAGATGTAGCGATACCAGCCCGCATCCATTTCCGACACCAAAATTGTTTCGTTGTTTTGAGTATACACGGCGACACCCGCAAAGTTTCCCAAATCGATGCCGGAATCCAGAGAAGTTTTAGCGGTTTGCCCGGCGGCTAAAACTCTGATGCCGGGAGCAGGGTCGGTTGCGCCCGCAGCCGGAGCATTGAAAAAACCTTCGGCGTATTGCCAATCTCGATACGGTCCGCACGCATCGCCTTCGTACTGCACATTTAAAATCGGCGAGTGTCCGCGTTTCAAAACGGATTTGCCTTTATATTTTACGTCTCGAACTTCGATGCCGGAGCGTTCTTCGGAATTGCCGGAAGAAGCCGAAGGACGAATGACGAGCATTTCCCACAGCACCGAGTTGTTTTGCGAGATGGTCAATTGATACTGTCCGGCTGTTCCGTTCGGAGTGTTTCCCTGATTTGCGGAGTTGATGCCGCAATCGTCGTGCGTGGCTTGCGAGGTCAAAGGAGCATTGCCTTTGTAGCGAACGATACGGTTGTTTTTGAAGCTGACGCCGATTACTTGATTTTCGCCGCCGGACGAAAATTTTATGCCGACATTGACTAGACGCTCGCCGTTTTGGACTGAAACGGGCGGCATCGCTTCAAAAATTTCCAATTGCTTTTGTCTGTATAATTCGCCCAACTCGGCGTCATCTTTTATCAATTGAAATGCATCGAGAAGTTCCTGGCTGCTAACGCCTGGCTGAAAACTCTCCTCGCGCACGGTAACGACCTTTGTGTCTGCAAAATCGCCTTCGGCGACGAAAGTTCGGTCATTTGTATAATCGTAGAAAATAATCCTGAAACCCTTCGGCGGTTGTGCGGATTTGGATTTTTCGTTTCCGCTCTCGATATAATCAAAAGAAATTAAGCGGTATTTTGTGTTCCTCAGCACGCTCTCGACCGCCCGGCTTTTTTCGATGCGAAGCATTGCTGCCTGAACATCAACCTGTGTCGGTCCCCAAGCGGAAACTTTGATTTTGACCGCTTCCTGTGCTTTTCCCGAACGCTTTTTATTGTTTTCTCCCGCAACGGCAAAATTTACGACCGAAACAATTACCAAGCACGCGCCGAAAAGCACATGGTTTAATTTTTTCATTTATTTGTCTCGAAAATTTTGACTAAGTTTTTCTTAAGTCGATAACTTTGTGCCAAAGATGAAATTTGATAAACTAAAGTTGGTTTTAAAAAGAAAAGATTCTCTTAAAATCATATCATATCAGGCTCGTCGGGAATTTAGATGTTCTGCACGTGCATAAAAAACCTTAAAATCAAAAAGAACTGTAGATATAAAAATAACGCCGGGAATTCTCAACATTATCTTATTTTTGCATGAAATCCTTACGGTTTCCCGAAAATTATTGACATTGTTCCGCAAAAAGCAATAAAATTAAGCAAAAATCAGCAGTTTTGTGAAAAAAGAATATTCACCCTTAACGATTGAAAAAATAAAAACGGCGCATTCCGAAAGACGCGAAGAAATTCTCGAAAGACTTTCGGAATTTGAAGCTATCTGGCAGACCGGAAGTGACGAACGCTTGTGGGAAGAAATGGTTTTTTGTTTCTTTACCGGCGGTTGTTCGGCGAGAATGGGAATTCGCTCGGTTGAAGCGGTGAGACCGCTTTTATCAGGCGGAAACTACGCAGAACTTGCCCAAGCCTTGCGCGGAAAACATCGTTATCCGAATGCGCGAGCAGGTTATATTGTCGCTTCGCGTGAATTTTTGCAGACGCATTGCGGTTTGCGTCTGCGCGAAAAGCTGCAAAGTTTTGATGACGATTTGGAGCGGCGCGATTGGCTGGTCAAGGAAAAACGCATCAAAGGTTTAGGTTATAAAGAAGCGAGTCATTATTTGCGCAACATCGGATTTAAAGGCTACGCGATTCTCGACAAGCATATTTTGCG
>DATLXD010000204.1:0-3066 GCA_035575965.1 Pyrinomonadaceae bacterium
TTGGCAGAATAGAACTTTATGGATTGTGTCGCGCGGCGGTTTGATAAAAATGAAAACGTTGGCGGGCAGAGCCAAGGATTTGATTGATATTGACAGGATAGAAAATGAAGAAAGTTGATATGTCCAGCGAAGCGATAACCATACGTTTGCGACAGGTTGACCAATTGCGCGAACTTTCGCTGTCTTTGATGAAGGCGAAAAAGGTTTCGGACGAAAAAGCGGAAAAGAATAAACCGGCGGCGAAAAAGATTGATGCTAAAAATTGACGTTCACACGCACATTCTGCCGAAAGAGATTCCCGATTGGAAACGGCGATTCGGCTACGGCGGCTTCGTCAAATTGGAACATCACAAGCCGTGCTGCGCTCGAATGTTAAAAGATGACGGAAAATTTTTCCGCGAAGTCGAAAACAATGTCTGGAGTGCGGAAAAGAGAATCGAAGAATGTAATGACTTCGGCGTTGACGTGCAGGTTTTATCAACCGTTCCCGTGATGTTCAGTTATTGGACAAAGCCGCACGACGGCGCGGAAATTTCAAAATTTTTGAATGACGGCATCGCTCAGACTGTCAGCAAATTCCCAAAAAAATTTATCGGTTTGGGAACTGTGCCGATGCAGGACACAAAACTTGCCATCGAAGAATTGGAAAGGTGCAGGCAAATCCGTCTGGTCGGCGTGCAAATCGGAACGAATATTAATCAATTAAATTTAGGCGAGCCGCAGTTTCTCGATTTTTTCAAAGCGTGCGAAGAATCTGGAATGGCGGTTTTCGTTCATCCTTGGGAAATGATGGGCGAATCCGATATGCAAAAATACTGGCTGCCGTGGCTGGTCGGGATGCCTGCCGAAACTTCGCGGGCGATTTGTTCGCTGATATTTTCGGGCGTTTTGGAACGATGTAAAAATTTGCGAATTTGTTTCGCGCACGGCGGCGGCTCGTTTCCTTACACGCTCGGCAGAATTGAACACGGCTTTAAAGTTCGTCCCGATTTATGCGCCCTTGATAACCAGCGAAATCCGCGCGAATATCTGGGGAAATTCTGGCTCGATTCGCTCGTTCACGATGAATTGATGCTCGATTATTTAATCAAACTTATCGGCGCGGAACGAATCGCGCTCGGCACGGATTATCCTTTTCCGCTCGGCGAAGAAAATGCGGGAAGTTTGATTGAATCTTGTACCTTTGACGATGCGACAAAAGCTAAATTGTTACACGGCGCGGCGTTGGAATGGCTTAATTTGAATAAGAATTTGTTTGTTGAATAAAATTATGCACGAGAATCTTCTTTACGCAGTCATCTCGACAATAAACGAAAACCCGGATTTCAAGTGTGCAGAAGTCAGCGGTGAAGTCTATCAAGAATTTGAAAAACTCAATCTTGATTCGGATACGAAAAGACTTTTCCAACGGCATTGGTTCTCCGATAATGCCCAAGTCGGTCCGACTATTTATTCTGTTGAAAATGTTTTGAAAGCAGAAAAAGCAAATGATTACCTCAAGAACGGGATTATTGAAATCAGTTATTCTCCCAATGGAGATGAAATTTTTTTTCGAGTGAATGATTCTGCGATTTTATATTTGGTCGCACGATGAAATTTAAGATGATTGGTATAACAAAGAAGAAACGGCTTTGTTTGTGGCTTACAGCAGAGTTGAATATTTGCTGATGAATATCTGCAACTCCAATTTTATCCCGTGGGATTCATATTCTGCGCGGGAGTATTTTGATTTATATGGCGGAAAATAATATAGCGGAAACTTACGAACCGACGGAATCGTTCGCCCGAAAAATGGACGCAGACGACGCGCTTAAACTTTTCCGCGAAAAATTTTACGTTCCCAAACAAGCAAAGGGCGAAGACGTGATTTATTTGACTGGAAACTCGCTCGGACTGCAGCCAAAAACCGCGCGTGAATATATCGAACAGGAATTAAAAGACTGGGAAACTTTAGGAGTTGAAGGACATTTTCACGCGAAGAATCCGTGGCTGCCTTATCACGAATTTTTGACCGAACAGATGGCAAATGTCGTCGGTGCAAAACCAATTGAAACGGTCGTGATGAATTCTTTAACGGTCAATCTGCATCTCTTGATGGTTTCGTTTTATCGCCCAACTTCTGAGAGACACAAAATTGTCATTGAAGCGGGCGCGTTTCCGTCTGACCAATACGTCGTGCAGTCGCAGATAAAATTTCACCGTTTTGATATTAAAGAGTCGCTGATTGAATTAAAGCCGCGAGAAAACGAAACTACTTTAAGAACCGAAGACGTTGAAAAAGCGATTGCCGAAAACGGCGATTCGATTGCCTTGATCCTGCTCGGCGGCGTGAATTATTACACCGGACAAGCGTTTGATATAAAAGGCATTACTGAAATTGCTCATAAAGTCGGCGCAGTCGTCGGTTTTGATTTGGCACACGCGGCGGGAAATATTGGATTAAAATTACACGATTGGAATGTGGATTTTGCGGCTTGGTGCTCTTACAAATACCTTAATTCGGGACCAGGCGGAATCGCGGGCGTTTTCGTTCACGAACGCTACTGCGAGGATTTCGATTTGCCGCGCTTTGCCGGTTGGTGGGGACACGATAAGAAAACAAGATTTTTGATGAAACCGAAATTTATTCCGATAAAAGGTGCGGAAGGCTGGCAGCTTTCAAATCCACCGATTTTTCAACTCGCAGCTTTGAAAGCATCATTAGATATTTTTGAAGAAGCCGGAATGAAAGCATTGACGGAAAAATCAAAAAAACTGACCGGCTATTTGGAATTTCTGCTCGGTGGATTTCACGACGAAAGAATTTCCGTTATCACGCCTTCGGATGCGAACGAGAGAGGCTGTCAACTTTCAATCCGCGTGAAAAATGCCGACAAAAATCTTTTCAAACAAATTTCCGGGCGTGGCGTGATTGCCGATTGGCGCGAGCCAGACGTAATTCGTGTCGCGCCCGTTCCGCTTTATAATTCGTTTACGGATGTTTGTAAATTTGCGGAGATTTTGAAGGAATGTTTGACTTAACAAACTATGGAATTTCCGGTTATCACAACCAAGCAAGAGTTTGAC
>DATLXD010000205.1:0-3055 GCA_035575965.1 Pyrinomonadaceae bacterium
ACGGTCTGTGACAGCGACGGCAACCACCCAGACAAACGCCGCCGTATATCCCGCCAAAACATCACTTGGATAATGAACACCGAGATAAATGCGCGAGAGTCCGATGAGCGCAACGAGCAAAGCGGCGCACGCCCAAACGATTACCCGAAATAACCGCCGCTCGATTCGCGCCGTTATAATTGCCGCCAGTACGCCGTAAAAACAAAAAGACAACAAAGAATGTCCGCTCGGAAAGCTGTATGAAGCAGGAAGTAAAGTTTCAAAAAACGGTTCGGGACGAGCGCGCCGGAAAACGGTTTTCAGCGTGTATAAAAGAATCGAAGAACCTGCCATCGTTATCGCAAAAAGCATCGCCGCCCGATGTCGTTTGAGCAGCCAAAACACGGTAAAAATGCCGATGCCGAGAATCATCAAGAAAACGGTCGAACCGAGAAAGCTGGCGATTTGCATTAGTATCGTCAGCGCAGGCGAAGCGTATTGATGCACAAACGAGCGCACCGCGTCGTCAAAGCCGCGCGTATCGCCTTCCGACATTTTTTCGGTCAACCAGCCGAAAAAAATCAATCCGCCGATTGCCACGGTTAAAGTCGAAAGCAGCAATGAGCCGAAAGCTAATTTCGTGCGGCTGAAAATTGATTCGAGAGAGTTTGGCAAAGATTTGTTTTCCTTAACGCCGGAAGTAATGAGAACGATTACAAAACAGGCACACGTTTTAGTTTCAATTTGTCTGCGACAATTTCAATTTTTTATAAGACTTTACAAAATAAAATTTTGGTCGTAAAAGCTGTGATATTTTAAGCTGATAAATTTCCATCCGACAATTTATGGTTATTCATACTATTTTCTATGTTAAACGCAGAAGCAGTCGGAATACTACCATTTTTATCAATTTGTTTTAAGGCGTAATGATTTTTCCAACGGCTGTCGTCAGCGTTTTCAGAGAATAAGATATAATCGGCGGAAGAAAATGCCGGCATTAGAAATTGACAAAAACTAAAGTAAAAAAATGATTAAACTATGTAGTTTACGCTGCTCTGCCTTCTGCGCGTTAATACTTTTGGTTACGAAAACTCAAGTGTCGGCGCACGAAAAGTGGTTTCACGAAACCGAAAGCTACAATCTGCGATGGGATTTATTCTTCCACCCGCTGCCGATTGCTTTTGTCGGCGTGGTGTTGCTCGTAACGCTCGCCGCTTGGTTTTTTTACAAACGACTCGGACGCGGTTTTGTGCCGGGACCGGAGAATCTCGGCACGACGAACGAACGTCGCGCGGCGTTATACGGTTTGATACCGGCGATTCTCGGCATTCACGTTGCCGTGCCGCTGCTCGTCAGCGGCGTTCAAGGACAACTGTTCACGCCGAATAATCAACTGCCTGGCGTTTGGATGTATGTGTTCGGTTTGGTGCAGACAGGCATTGCGCTCGCAATTTTCTACGGCGGACTGACGCGCATCGCCGCCGTCGCGCTTGCCGCATTGTGGTTTACGGGAATTTTTATTGTCGGACTGGAGCAGATGCTGGAGAGTTCGATGTATCTGGGTTTCGCGGCATTCTTTTTTCTCGCCGGGCGCGGTCCTGTTTCAGTTGACCGTCTTTTGCTGCCGCGGCTCGAGCCTTCGGCGCAATTGATGTCGAAAGCAGTCCCGGCTTTACAAACGGGTTTGGGTTTAAGTTTAATTTTTGTCGCGTTCACCGAAAAGTTTGCCAACATTCCGCTCGCTTCGGCGTTTCTCGAACGCTATCCGCTTAATTTCACCAGCGCACTCGGCATTCCGATGTCAAACGAAACATTTATTGTTTGTGCCGGTGCAGTCGAACTGCTCGTCGGATTGTGGATATTGTTCGGCATCTTCCCGCGCGAGATTATTTTGATTGCGTGGATTCCGATTAACCTGACTTTGACGGTTTTTAATTGGACGGAACTTATTGGACATCTGCCGATTTACGGAACGCTCGCCGTGCTGCTCGTCTGGTCTGCGGGACGCGAGAATCTCGCGCTGTGGCTCAAAGGGTTGCGCGAAGGACCGCTGGCGATACTCGGAAAAGAAAAACCGGCAGGCGGAACGGAAATTTAACGACGCGGCAGTTTTAGCTAAAAGCAAAAAAGCGAAAACGAAATAAATTTTAAGTACGAATAGAATAACGGAGATTGAAAAAGATGTTAAGAAAAAAGAGTTTGATTTTTGGATTGGTTATTTTCCTTTTTATCGCGGCAATGGTCTCTGCATCATTTGATTGGACGATTACATCGGCTCAAACCGAGAAAAATGTTTTCAGTCGAGCGCAGATTTGTTCGCCTCTTTCGTCTGATGTATAACCGAATTTAATGAAAATTCTTGTGGCGGGAATGGGGAATATTTTGCGTGGCGACGACGGTTTCGGAATTAGAGTCGTTGAGGAATTAGCGAAAAATCATCGCTTTCCTGAAGCGGTCGACATCTACGAAGCGGGCATCGGCGGCATCGGTCTGGTGCAGGAATTGATGAACGGTTACGACGCGCTCGTCGTCGTTGACGCGGTAGAAAAAGGGGCGGAAGCCGGAACGCTTTTTGTGCTTGAACCGCTCGAACATCTGGCGGAAATCACAAACGAAAATCTTCATCAATCAATGGTCGATATGCACTACGCCGACCCGTCGAAAGTTCTTCTGATGGCGAAAGCGTTAAATGTCTGCCCACCGAAAGTGTTTCTAATCGGCTGTCAGCCCGAATACGTTGACGATGCGGTCGAAGGCTTGCGCCCGCCGGTCGAGCGCGCCGTGCCGCTAGCCGTCAAGGAAATTTTGGCTTTGATTGATGAATTGGTAAAAAACTAATCTGCTTCTAATTTAGCAATCTTCTCCTCCAAAGAATTCACAACTTTGTCCTGTTTGAGATTTCTCCAGAGTTCAAGCGACTGACGGTAAAAATTCAAAGCCTCCGTTTTGTTCCCGATTGTTGACTGAGCATTTCCGCATTCGCTCAAGACGTAGGCTTGAATGGATTTTCGTTCGAGATGGCGGCTCTTTTCGAGAGCCTGCTCGAAATATTTGAGAGCTTCCCCATTATTTTGCA
>DATLXD010000206.1:0-3315 GCA_035575965.1 Pyrinomonadaceae bacterium
CGAAAATTTTTCTATTGCCGAAGCGGTTGCGGTTGACGGCGAGAAAATTGTTGCGGTTGGAACATCGAAAGATTTAAGGTCTAAATATCAGGCGGCAAAGGAAATTGATTTGGGCGGAAAACTTGTAACGCCCGGATTTAATGACGCGCACGTTCATTTTTTGCGCGGCGCATTGTCGCTTTTGTCGGTGGTTTTGACCGATACGAAATCGCTCACCGAAGCGCAAGGGAAAGTTGCCGAAAAAGTTAAAACGACCAAAGCGGGCGAATGGATAAGCGGGCGCGGTTGGGACCACACGGTTTGGAAACAGAATTTTCCGTCGAGAAAAGATTTAGACCAAATCGCGCCGAACAATCCGGTTTATCTGGTGCGCGTTGACGGTCACGTTGCCTGGGTAAATTCGGCAGCTTTGAAATTAGCGAAGATTGATAAAAACACGAAAAATCCCGAAGGTGGCGAAGTCGAGCGCGACGCGAGCGGCGAGGCGACGGGAATTTTGAAGGAAACCGCGCAGGGTTTGGTTGCAGGTTTAATAGCGCAGCCGGACGCGGCGCAAATGCAGAAAGGTTTGGAACTCGCGCTCGATATGGCGCGGCGATACGGCATTACTTCGGTGCAGGACAATTCCGGCTATGAGACGACAAAACTTTACCGCGATTTTTTGCGACAGGATAAATTAACCGTGCGCGTTTCGGAATGGCAGGATTTTGAAGATTCAGTCGAGAAATTGAAAGCGCAGCGCACCGAGTTTGCATCTTTTAATGATGACAAAAACCGTTTGAAATTAACCGCGCTCAAAGGTTATGTTGACGGAACGCTCGGCTCGCGCACCGCCGCGATGCTCGCGCCTTTTTCCGATGACGCGGGAAATTCGGGAATCCCGCGTCGTTCGCAGGAAGAATTGACCAAGATGATTGTCGAGCGCGATAAAGAAGGCTGGCAAATTACGCTTCACGCGATTGGCGACAGAGCGAATCGAATGGCTTTGGACGGTTTTGCAACTATTTATCAAAATTGGTTGAGCGAAAGAGAAAAACGCGATATTAATATGGGTGAAAAATCTGCTTTTCTTTCAAAACGCCATCGCATCGAACACGCGCAGGTCATTTCGCCGTCCGATTTCAAGCGTTTTGAAGAACTCGGCGTTATCGCTTCGATGCAGCCTTCGCACGCGATTTCCGATAAGCGTTGGGCGGGCGAGCGGCTTGGCGAATATCGCGTTTTGGGCGCGTATGCGTGGCATTTGATGCAGTCTTATAATGTTCACGTTCCATTCGGGACGGACTTCCCTGTCGAATCAATCAATCCTTACAACACGCTTTACGCCGCCGTTTCACGCCAGGACGCGGAAGGAATGCCCGTCGGCGGTTGGCAGCCGCAGGAAAAACTTTCGATGGCGGAAGCGATTCGCTGTCATACTTTTGAATCGGCTTACGCGGAATTTGCGGAAAATGTGAAAGGCGAAATAAAGATTGGAATGCTCGCGGATTTGGTTGTGCAGTCGAAGGATTTGCTGACGATTGAGCCGAAAGAGATTTTAACGACCGAGCCTGTTTATACGATTTTCAACGGCAAGATTATTTACGAGAAGAGGTAAGGTCAAAGCCAATGTTTTGAAACGCGGCATCGGCGAGAAAAAGCGCGTTAGGGTCAAAACATCGGACGGAACAAAAATGAAAGGCTACATCAGACAGGCGGGTGAAGATTCGTTTACTCTGACGGATTCCAAGACCAAGCAGTCGATGGTTGTCGCCTACCGCGACGTAGCGCAGGTCAAAGGCAGCGGCTTATCGAGGGGCGCGAAAATCGCAATCGGAGTAGGCGCGGCGACGGCAGCGACATTGACTGTTTTATACATTGTGTTTACAAAGGCTTACGAAATGCGATGAAATATAATTAATAGTTCAGCTTGTCATGTAAACAAAACTTGCCAGCCTTTTTGTTTACATTGCCGCGTTTCTGAAATTTGCGAAGTTATATTTGCATTCAGGAATCGAGTAAAGAAATTGCCGAAACGCGGCACGATTTTCATAAAAAATAATCCGAAGTTATAAAAAAACTTGTTAGAAAATAGAGATATTTAGCAATGAATAAAAAAAGCGGCGCGTGGTTCGCGTTGTGGGTTTTGTTTGCCATCAACACGCTGAATTTTTTCGACCGCCAGATTATCGGCGCGGTCGGCGAACCAATTCGCAAGGAATTTGAACTAAGCGACTCCGCACTTGGCGCGTTAAATGTCGCGTTTACCTTGATTTACGCTTTTGTCGGACTGCCGCTCGGCAAACTCGTCGATAAATTTGAACGGCGCAAAATTTTATCAATCGGCGTTTTAATTTGGAGCGTATTCACCGCGGCTTCCGGTTTGGCAAACAGTTTTTGGCAGATTTTCGCTTTGCGGCTCGGCATCGGCATCGGCGAAGCGTCGTGCGCTCCGGCGGCAAACTCTTTGATTGGCGACTATTTCCCGGCTTCAAAACGCGCCAAAGCGATTTCAGTTTTTATGCTCGGCTTGCCGGTCGGATTGGCTTTGAGCTTCGCTGTGAGCGGCGCGGTCGCCAGAAATTACGGCTGGCGGGCGGCATTTTTCGTCGCCGGTTTGCCCGGTTTGCTCTGCGTCGTGCTGGTGTTTTTCATCCGTGAACCGAAACGCGGCGCGGTTGAAACGATTGATGTCGGCGCAAAAACTCGTTCCGGTTCGGCATTCAAAAACATTCTCGCCACGCCGACGATGCGCTGGCTGATTTTATCCGGCGCCCTGCATAATTTTAATCTTTACGCTCTGTCAGCATTCATCACGCCGTATCTGATGCGCTTTCACGGTCTCGACATTCGTGACGCGAATTTCGTTTCAATGATTATTTATGGCTTTTTGAGTTTGCCCGGACTTCTGCTCGGCGGCGCATTGGGCGATGTGGCGAACAAACGTCGACCGGACGGCGCAATGCTGGTCGTCTCGGCGGCGATTCTGCTTTCGATACCGTTTTTCTTTTTCGCGCTCGGCGTCGAAGCGGGCAATGTGACGAAATTTCTGCTGTTAATGGGCGCGAGCGTCGCTTTTATGTATTTTTATTATTCGATTGTTTACGCAACGATTGCCAATGTGACCGAACCCGCTTCGCGCGGCACGGCGATGGCGGTTTATTTTATGGCGATGTATTTGCTCGGCGCGTCGTTCGGTCCGTATGTCATCGGAGTAATCAGCGATTACTTCACACAAAACGCCGCTGCTGCCTCAGGAATTACCGAATTCTCTGCCGCTGCCCTTGAACCTTTTCGCGCCGCCGGACTGCGTTCGGCAATGTACCTCGTGCCGAT
>DATLXD010000207.1:0-3976 GCA_035575965.1 Pyrinomonadaceae bacterium
AATGTTACTGCTTTATTCATAATCTCCCTTTGCTCTAAAACTTTATTTTAATTTTGACCGTCGCGCAAAAGCCGTTTGAGCATCAAAATTTGACCTTTGTGAGTCGCCTCGTGATCGCCAAGATGACGCAAAATACTGCGCAGGCTGATTTCAATCCGCTTGCCCGGTCTTTCGAAACTGAAAATTTTGTTGAGGTCTTCGTCACTGAATCCGGCTAAAATTTCGCGCGACATCCGGGTAATTTCGTCAATTATCTCGATACAGTTTTTCGCGCTGTAATTCTTTTCGGCAAAATCCGTTTCCGTTGTGTCATCCCAATGAGCAAACCGCTTGGCTTCCTCGTCCAACTCCTTTCCAGCGACAATCGAATGAATCCACCACGATTCGGCTTCGCCGATATGCAGAATCAAACCGCCGATTTGATGCGCATTCGGCAAAACTCTTCGCGCTAACTCTTCACTTGTTATATCCACAACCGCATCACGCAGTTCGGCGCGGGTTTCTTCCATACCGCTCAAATAAAAACCGATTTCTCTCGGTACGCCAGCCATCGGCTCTAAAATTTCTCTTTCAACTTTCATAAACTTTATCCGATAATTTATTTTCCATTTTTTGCGCCAAAATAAAAAGTCTGAAGTTGCAAACTTCAGACTAATCCAAAATCTAAAATCCAAAATCAAAAGATGTATTTGTTCGCTTGAATCAATGTATCGGCAATTCTCTGTCTTGCCGCAATCGTATTCATCGGCAAATTGTTTTTCGTAAAGCGTTTAAGCGCGACGAGCAGCATTTTCGTTTCGTCGCCTTCGCTCATCGCCGCGATGGTGTTTTTTGCCTTCGCTTCGATGCGCTGCATCGCGTCGTTGCAGTAAACGCCCGCCATATCAATCTGATTTTCGGCGTTGCCTTTCTCCGCGAGTTTCTGCGCTCGCAAAATAGCCGTTTCCATCGCATAAGCGTCAATAATAATATCCGCCGCATTCAACAGAATTTCCTGCTGATTTTGCAGTTCGGTCATATATTTCTGCGCCGCCGTGCCGAGAATCATCAACGCGACTTTTTTGGCGTTTTGCGCGAGTTTTAATTCGACGGCGAGCGTGCCTGCGTCTTCGTCAAACGGCGGCGGCGGCGGATTCAGAATTTCATCTTGCAGTTTCTTCGCCGCTTGCAGAAGCGCAAGTTCGCCTTTCATCGCTTTTTTCATCAATTGTCCCGGAATCAACATTCGATTGATTTCGTTTGTGCCTTCAAAAATGCGGTTGATACGCGCGTCACGATACGCTTTTTCCGCCGGATAATCCGCCGAATAACCGTAACCGCCGTAAATCTGCACCATTTCATCGACGACGTAATCGAGTGCGTCTGAACACGCGACTTTGTTTATCGAAGATTCAACTGCATATTCTTCAATCGAGCGCAGCTTATTTGCATTATCAGCGCCGTCGCCGATGAGCGCGTCAATCATTCCGACCGTACGATACGTCATTGACTCGGAAATCCAGGTGCGAATCGCCATTTCCGCGAGTTTGTGTTTGATTGCGCCGAAACTTGAAATCGGTCGATTAAACTGCTGGCGTTCATTCGCATAACGAATCGAATCGTGCATTGCCAGCTTCATTCCGCCGGTTGCCGACGCGCCGAGTTTGAAACGTCCGACATTCAAAATGTTAAAAGCGATTTTTGCGCCGTCGCCGACCGCGCCGATAAGATTTCCGACCGGAACTTGCGCGTCCGCCAAAATAAGCGGCGTGGTCGAACTCGATTTGATGCCCATTTTGTGTTCTTCCGCGCCGGGACGACAATTTTCGCTGCGTTCGACAACGAAAGCCGAAAACTTTTTCTTGTCGCCGTCAACTTTTGCAAAAACGATATAGACATCGGCGAAACCGCCGTTAGAAATCCACATTTTCTCGCCGTTCAAAGTGTAATAAGTTCCGTCTTCGCTCAATTTCGCGTTGCATTTCGCGCCGAGCGCATCCGAGCCGGAACTTGCTTCCGACAGACAATATGCCGTAATCATCTCGCCGGAAACGATTGGCGGAATGTATTTTTGCTTTAATTCTTCCGAGCCAAAATAGAGAATCGGGAGCAGTCCGATAGAAGTCTGCGCACCGTAAGTTACGCCGAAACCGGAGCTTCCGCCCATATTTTCGGCAACGACCACGCCGGTTGTCTGGTCGAGCGCAAGCCCGCCGTATTCTTCGGGAATATTTGCTCCCAAAAGTCCGAGTTCACCGGCTTTTATTACCAAATCCCGCGCCATTTGCCAATCGTGTTTTTCCATCGCTTCGAGATTCGGACGAACTTCGTTATTGACATATTCGCGCGTCGTTTCGCCAATCATTCGCTGCTCTTCATCCAAATCTTCGGGCGTAAAAATCTCCGCCGCCGTTCGCTCTTCGATTAAAAAACTTCCGCCTTTGACGTATTCTTTTTCCATTTGTGCATCCATAGTTTTTTGCTCCTTGTCTTTAAACCATTATTTGTAGAAATTTTCACTTCCGATATGCAATGCGTGATTGAATCTCGCGCGATAATTTTCGTAGGCAATACTCGCCGTTAGTTCAACAATTTGCTCGTCTGAAAAATACTTTTTGAGTTTCCCGAAAAGTTCGTCCGAAACTCTGACAGGCGTTTTCGACATTTCTTCGGCATATTCAATTACAGTTTTGTCGCGCTCTCCCAAAATTTTACTGTGTTCCCAGTTTGGAACTTCGCGCAGTTCCTTGTCCGTTACAACTTTTTTCTGTCTGCCGACCGCAGAGCCGATGTCCATTCAGAAAGGACATTCGACAATTTGCGCGGCGCGAAGTTGTGCTAAAACGTGAATTCGCGCTTCGACTTTGCCCGATTTCTCAATCGCCAGCCCCAAAAGATTACCGAACCACGCAATCGAGGGTCGGTGCGCCTGAACTTTTAACGGCTCGACAATTTTGCCCACCATCTTTTTTGAAGCTATATAAAGCGGCTTTACCAAAAGCGGAACTCTATCTTCTTCAATGCCTTTTATACGCTGCTTTTCGCTCATATTCGATTATTAAATTCGTTCTAAAATGCCCGCCGCGCCCATTCCGCCGCCGACGCACATTGTAACCATTCCGTAACGCGCGTCGCGCCGTTCCATTTCGCGTAAAATCGAAGCCGCCAGCTTCGCGCCCGTGCAGCCGAGCGGATGACCGAGAGCAATCGCGCCGCCGTTGACATTGATTTTCGCCGGATTCATCTCCAATGCTTTGATAACGGCTAAAGATTGTGCGGCAAAGGCTTCGTTGAGTTCAAAAATATCTATGTCGTCCATCGTCAAGCCAGCCATTTTCAAAACCTTCGGAATCGCATAAACCGGACCGATTCCCATTTCTTCGGGCAGGCAGCCGCTCGTTGCATACGCGACAAATCTGGCAAGCGGTTTCAATCCGAGCTCTTCGGCTTTTTCCGCCGACATAATCACAACCGCCGCCGCGCCGTCCGACATTTGCGACGAATTTCCCGCCGTCACCGTTCCTTTAGCGTGAAACGCGGGTTTCAATTTTTGCAAGCCTTCGATACTCGCGTCGTAACGCACGCCTTCATCCGTATCAAAAGCGACTTCACGCCGCAGCACGCGCCCTTTCTCGTCGGTTTCGTCAACGCGCACGTCCAAAGACACGATTTCATCTTTGAATCTGCCGGATTTGATTGCTTCGGCGGCTTTTTGATGGGACTTCAGCGAAAACTCGTCCTGCTCTTCACGCGAGATTTCATATTTATTCGCCAACGCTTCCGCCGTCAAACCCATATTCAAATAATAATCGGGATAAGTCTCGACAAGTTCAGGATTCGGACGCACGACGTTTCCGCCCATCGGAATCATTGACATCGTTTCGAGTCCGCCCGCGACGATAATTTCCGCGCCGCCGGTTTTGATTCTGTCCGCCGCGATTGCGATAGTTTGTAGACCCGACGAGCAATAACGATTAACCGTCATCGCCGAAACTTC
>DATLXD010000208.1:0-2659 GCA_035575965.1 Pyrinomonadaceae bacterium
GGCAATAACGACTGGATGTTTATCTCGGTGGTAGTCGGTGCGGTGTGCTTCTTTTTGAGTGTTCGCTTTCAGGTTAAGGGGAGAATGCAGCAGAGAGAAAAACAAGAGTTTGAAACCACAGATGAACACAGATGAAAACAGATATTTCTCAAACGCTCGCTGCTGACTGAAATGAAAATCGTCGTATCAACATTCGGCTCGCTTGGCGATTTACATCCGATGCTGGCTTTGGCAATTGAACTTCGCGGGCGCGGACACGAAATTGTTATCAATACTTTGGAAGTTTATCGGGAAAAAATTGATACGCTCGGGTTTGAGTTTTACCCGCTTCGCCCAGATGTCAATCCTGAAGAAGACAGGGAACTCGCCCGCGAGATAATGGACGCAAAAGGCGGAACGGAAAAACTTTTGAGGGAAATTCTGTTGCCGAATGTGCGCCCGATGTATGACGATTTGATAAAAGCCGTCGAAGGCGCGGACTTGCTTATCTCCGGCGAAGTCGTTTTTCCCGCCGCTTCGGTAGTTGAAAAAACCGGAATCAAATGGATTACCAACAGTCTTGCACCGGCTTCCTTTCTTTCGTCGCACGACCCCGTAGTTCCGCCGACGGCGCAATGGTTTCGGCATTTTCGTTTCCTGGGTGCGACGTTTCACGGCGTGATGTTTTCGCTTATAAAGCGAGTAATTGAAACCTGGTTTGAGCCTTACCGGAAATTCCGCCGCGAACTCGGATTGAGTGAAAATCACAATCCGCTTTTTGACGGCAAGTATTCTGATTTGCTTCATCTAGCGATGTTTTCAAAAGTTTTAGGCAAGCCGCAACCCGATTGGCATCGCCCGACTTTGCAAACCGGATTTTGCTTTTACGATGGTCAAGATGATTTGGGAAAAATGCCCGAAGGTTTGACTGAATTTCTAGAAAATGGCGAGCCGCCGATTGTGTTTACGCTCGGTTCAGCCGCCGTGATGGACGCGCGTGATTTTTTTGAGGAGAGCGCGAAAGCCGCACAAATGTTGAATCGCCGCGCCGTGCTTTTATACGGAGTTTATAACGAATCGCCGAAAAATTTAGATGAAAACATTGTCGGATTCGACTACGCGCCGTTCAGTCAAATTTTTCCGCGTGCCGCGTGCGTCGTTCATCAAGGCGGAGTCGGGACGACAGCGCAGGTTTTACGCGCCGGAGTTCCGCATCTTGTAATGCCTTACAGCCACGACCAGCCCGACAACGCGGCGCGGTGCGAGCGAATCGGCGTGGCGCGTGTTATTTTCAGAGGTAAATACAACGGCAAAACAGCAGCGAGAGAATTGCGCGTTCTGCTTGGCGATGAAAATTACAAAATTAATGCCGTCGAAGCAGGTAAAATCGTTTGCGCCGAACACGGAACGCGAATGGCGTGTGATGCGATTGAAGCGATGTTAAAATAAAAAATTGTGAACCGATTAAAACATCTTTTAGAAAACAATAAAAAATATTCGGAAAAGGTTAGAGCCGAGCGTCCGAATTTTTTCTACGATTTAGCCAGACAGCAAGCACCCGAATATGTCTGGATTGGATGTTCTGACAGCCGCGTGTCGGCAAGCAACATCGTCGGGCTGCTGCCGGGCGAGATTTTTGTTCATCGAAATGTCGCTAATCAGGTAATTCATACCGATTTGAATTGTCTATCCGTTCTACAATTCGCGGTCGAATCTCTTAAAGTTAAACATATCATCGTTTGCGGGCATTATGGTTGCGGCGGTGTGATTGCCGCGCTTGAAAACAAGCGGCACGGTTTGATTGACAATTGGCTGCGGCATATTCAGGACACGGCGAATCTCTACAGCGAAACGCTTGAAAAAATTGAGGACGAAAATAAAAAATCGGATAAACTTTGCGAGCTGAACGTCATCGAACAAGTAATCAACGTCGGCGCGACGACCATCGTGCAGGACGCTTGGGAGCGCGGGCAAAATTTAACCGTTCACGGCTGGATTTACAGTCTCAAAGATGGAATCATTAACGATTTGGACATTTGTTTGCCGGGCGAAACCGAATTAAAAACTTTGCGAAAACGATTTTTATAAACGAAATTTTTATGAAAAAGATAAAGAAAATCATTTATTTATTGTCTCTGTTTGCTTTAACAGTTTCATTTGCCGACGCGCAAATGTTGCGCAAACCGTCGCCGACGCGCGAACCTGAAGGTGCGATGGATAAAAAGCCCGATACGACCAGGCGCGCTTTGAACGAGATAAAAACGCAGGAAGATTTCGATTCGATGGCGCGGGTTTATCATCAAGACACACCTTACGCTCTGCCGCACGCGATGTTTGTCATTGACCGCCGCAGTAAAAATAAAATCTATTATGTCAACTCGCAAAAATATCGTTTTCACAAAGATTTTCTGCTCGCCAATTACCTGGTCGCACGCGGCGAAGACGTTTTTGAGCCGATTTATATTCGGCAAGACCGCCGCTTTATTGTCGGCACGGTTGCCTGGCAAAAAACGGTCGAGAAATTCACGTTCGAGCTTTACGAAGGCGACCTGGCAAGCAGCGAACTTATCAAACTCGCTTACGACACGATAAACAAAACCTTTTTCGATAAAGTTGCCTTTAAGCCAAATTCGAGCCGACAAGATGATGCGACGGCAAATCTCGGAATAACGCGAATTTC
>DATLXD010000209.1:0-4314 GCA_035575965.1 Pyrinomonadaceae bacterium
CAGGCGCGAGGAGAAAAAATTTTTGATATTCTTTTGTCGATTCCTTCAAAACAAAAAGTCCCGTCTTGATTGCCTCAACGTTAAAAACAAAAGGCAATCAGACGGGACTTTTCACACACTAAACAGGGAGAAAAACTATAACTGATTAAGCCAAACGTCTTGACGCGAGAGCGTTTCGGCTAAAAACTTCGGATAGGTTTCCAGACTTATTTCAATTTTGGATTTTAGATTTTAATTTTTGGATTGTCTTTCTATTAGAACAATCCAAAATCCAAAATCTAAAATCCAAAATCGCATTCACTGTGGCGCGACCGTGCGAGATTTTCACTCGCTTCCCCCTTCTGTGTCGCTTTCTTGAAGAGGCGACACCCAAAGTATTTTAGTCTGTAAAAGAACGATTATCAACAAGTTTTTGAAACTTGCCCGCACAAATTTTGCGCTGCTCGATGAAATGAAAAAGTATCACACCCGAAATAAAATGTCAAAAGATTTAATTTTGAAACGCAAAGATTTGAAATTGTCTTGAGATTACGGCTATGCTGTTGGGTGCAGAAATCAATTTACAAATAATTTTCTTTTCGATTCTATGGCTGATTACGGAAATGTAGTGGCGGTAATTCTCGGCGGCGGCGCGGGTTCGCGTCTTTTCCCTCTGACTCATGAGCGGTCGAAACCCGCCGTTCCTTTAGGAGGAAAATATCGTTTGGTGGACGTGCCGATTTCCAACTGCATCAACTCCGCCATTACGCAGATTTTTGTTTTGACACAGTATAATTCCGCCTCCTTAAACCGTCATATTTCGCGCACTTATCGCTTTTCCAGCTTTTCGACTGGCTTTGTCGAAGTTCTTGCCGCCGAGCAAACCAAAGACAATCCCGAATGGTTTCAAGGCACGGCGGACGCAGTGCGTCAAATGTTGCCTCACTTACGCGATTGGCGCGTCGACACGCTCCTGATACTTTCCGGCGACCATCTCTACCGGATGGATTACCGCGATTTCTTAGATAGACATTTTAAAACCGACGCCGACGTAACGATTTCCGTCGTTCCGTGCAGCCCGGAAGACGCGACCGGTTATGGTTTGCTCAAAACCGATGAAAAAGGGCGTATTGTCGAGTTTAAGGAAAAACCAAAAGGCGACACGCTCGAAGCGATGCGGGTTGATACGACTCGTTTCGGCTTGAGCGAAACAGACAGCGCAAAACGTCCGTTTTTGGCTTCGATGGGCATTTACGTCTTCAACTATGAACGCCTTGTCGAATTGCTCAAACAAGACACTGCGAAGGTTGATTTCGGCGGCGAAATAATTCCAGATGCGATTGGAAATTTCAATGTTCAAGCGTATCTCTTTAAAGATTACTGGGAAGACATCGGAACGATTCGCTCTTTTTATAACGCAAATTTAGATTTGGCTTCACCTCTGCCGAAATTTAATTTCTTCGACACCGAATCGCCGATTTACACGCGCAGCCGATACTTACCGCCGTCAAAGGTTCATGACTGCGACATTGATAATTCGATGGTCAGCGAAGGCTGTATCTTAAACGGCGTTCACGCGCGGCGTTCGATTATCGGGCTGAGAAGCCGCATTGATTACGGCGTCAAATTAGAAAATTCCATCTTGATGGGTTCTGATTTTTTTGAGTCGTTTGAGGAGATAAAGGAAAATTCTTCCCGTGATGTTCCGCACATCGGCATTGGCGAACATTCGGTCATAAAAAACGCGATTATCGACAAAAACGCCCGCATCGGGCGCAATGTCCAACTCGTCAATAAAAATAACGTCGAAACAAAAGACGGCGAAAACGGCTGCTATTTTATCCGCGAAGGCATTATCATCATTCCCAAAAATGCGGTTATCAAAGATAATACGGTAATTTAATAAGTGAGAAGTAAGAGTAAAATTTGTCGTCATTTCTCACTTCTTACTTCTTAATTCTTACTTCTCACTTCATAAACGCCCGTCGAAATTCTTGCCGCGAATTTTTCTTTAATAAGCGCGTGATTGGCAAGTCCGGCTTCCTTGCGTGTGATTCCCAACGCTTTGGCAAATTCGCCGCGACGAGTCATCCGGCACATTTCGAGAAATGCGCGGGCGAGTTCTTTAACGGCATCTTCGCGTGCAGTTTTTTTCGCCATCTCTTTCGGAAAACGCGCTTCGGTCAAAGTCCAGATGTAGGTAAATTTCGGCTGATACAAAACCTCCAAAGGCACGACTTTCATTGCGCGTTGCAGTTCGTCTAAGGCTTTGGTTAATTTCTGCCGGTTTGCAATTTTCGTTTCCGCACGCAAACCCGCCGTTCCCATTTCCCACTCTTTTCGTAAAACTTTTAAAATTTTGTTTGCGTCCTCCGATAAAATTTCTTTTTCCCGATTTTTCGGAACGCCCCAAACCGCATTGAAATAAGGAACGAGGCGAGGCGCGACAAACATCGAGCGACCTTTACAGAGTTTCCCGTAAAAAACTTTGCCGCCGCGCATCACTTCGTCTTTGAGCGTCCAGGCGAGACCCATTTCATAATCTTTTTGAACGTTTTTCGGCGAATAAGCATCGCGCCTGCCGCAGACGGCAATATAAACGCTCGGCAAATTCGTGCGCGAATCGGTCAAACCCAGACAGAAACCCAAATCTTCAACCATCGCTTCGACTTCCCGCGCGGTTTCGACTTTCAAAATCTCCTCACGCCGCCATTTTCTATCGCGGAACTGCTCAATTTCTTCGGGTAATTCTGTATTCAGACTCAAAGTCAAAATATATTTTGTTCTTGAATTTTTCGGCTGTAAATTATAAATTTGCGATTTTGTAAAATTATAAATCTATAAATTGAAATTCGGTATTCGCTTGCTGAAATTTGTTTGATTTTTCTTCAAACTTTTTCCTTTTTTCTGGCATCTATTTAACAGTTTTCAAACAAAAAATTAGAGAAAAAAAAATGAAAAGAACCAAAACAATTTTACTCGGGCTGTTAATTTTAAGCCTTTCGGCAATCGGCGTATTTGCCCAAAACTCGAAAATCGTCAAAACTGATTTGAGTCAAGCCGAAATCGAACGTATCGTCAAAGCGTTCACGATGAACGAAGGAAAATTTCGAGCGGCACTGGCAAATTATAACTTTAGCCGCAGCGCGACGATTCAGACAGTCGGTATGGGCGGACAAATTACCGGCACATTTCGTCGTGATTCGATTTTGAATTTGAACGAAGAAGGCAAGCGTTTTGAAAAAATTCTTTTTGCGCCGGTTTCGACGCTTACGGAAATTACCATTACGCCCGAAGATTTGGAAGATTTAGGCGGTCTTAATCCGTTCGCTTTAGAACCTTCCGCCGTTTCGCAATACAATTTTAATTTCGTCGGCAAAGAAAAGATTGACGAACTGAATTTGTATGTTTTCGATATTACGCCAAAGGTAATGCCCGACCCGAAAAAGACGAAACTTCGCTTGTTCACGGGCAGAGTTTGGGTTGACGACCAGGATTTGCTAATTGTTAAATCAAAGGGCAAAGCTGTTCCCGAAACAAAAAACAACAAATATCCCATAGTTGAAACATGGCGCGAAAATATTGAGGGAAAATTCTGGTTTCCGGCTTATATTGCTTCTGATGACGAACTAGTTTTCGATAGCGGACAAGCCGTCAAATTAAAAATGCGCGTCAAATATACCGATTACAAGCAAGGTAGAAGCGAAGTTATTATCCTTGACGACGACCAGGAAGTTAAAGAAGAAACTCCGCAGGCGAAACCGAAGCCTACGCCGAGTCCGACACCAAAAAAACCTTAATATAACGAAAAACGGAAAGTGGAAAATGGAAAATGTTAGAAGAAAACTCTTAATTATCCATTTTCCATTTTCCATTTTCTATTTCCTCTGCAATCGTGCCTCGCACTTGTTCAAGCAAACTCATCAAATCATTTTCAGCCGTTAAATTTTTCGTTTCAATCGGCGGCAGCATAATCATTTCAATCGTTCCGGGCTGGGCGTAATTTTGTTTTTTGCCCATCAAAACATCCGTGTTTTTAAAAACAATCGGGATAACCGGAAAACCTGTCTCGATAGCAATGTGGAATGCGCCTTTTTTGAACGGCAAAAGCTCAAACGGCATTGCCCGCGTGCCTTCGGCAAACACGCCGAATGAAATGCCCGAACGCATTTTTTCCGCCGCATCGTTCATTGTCTCAATCGCTTTTTCCGCATTTGAACGGTCAATCGCCAAAACATTAACGTATTTCATAAACTTGCCGCCGATGGGAAGTTTCAGCATTTCCTTTTTGGCAATCACGCCCATCTTCTTACCTGTGTAAGCAAAAATCGCCGC
>DATLXD010000210.1:0-9517 GCA_035575965.1 Pyrinomonadaceae bacterium
GGCGCAATGATAAATCGTGGTTTTCGTCAACGACGGCAATACCCGCCGAATCGTAACCACGATATTCGAGTTTCCGTAAGCCGTCAATAATGAGCGGCACAACTTGTTTATTTCCGACGTATCCGACAATTCCACACATAATTTTATAAACCTAATTATTTAATATTTTCGATAAATAAATCCTTTACAATTTCTTCAACAGTCTGTTTTGATTTTGGGAAAACTACGCGCCCGCCGGTTTCTTTTGTTATTTCTTTAAGAAAATATTTTGCTTTAACTTTCGGACTTATGCCGCCGAAAGCATCTTCGGTACTTAATTCTTCAATGAGTCCGATTGCGTAAACTTTAACTTTGTCCTCTTTTAGAGTTTTGATAAGTTTTTTCTGTTGCGCATTGCTTTCTCTTTCTGCACCATCGGTTATCAAGATTAAAACTCTCTCCGAAAAATCATCCTTTTCCTGTTCGACTTTTGAATTGACGGCATTTGAAGCCGAAAAAACTGCGTTAGATAGCCTAGTTCCACCGGAAACAATTTTTAAATCATCAATATATTTATAAATATCTTTTTCATCTTGCCCCCAAATTGTGCCGACCTGAACTTCGGTTGTATTCTTTTTATTGACTGTTTCAAAATTAAATAGCGCAATTGAGCCTTTTTTGCCAACTTCCCGCACAACTACTTTTCCGATATTTTTAACGCTACTAAATTGAGTACGGAGTGAACCTGTGTTATCTAACAAAATCCCGTAAGCAATTTTCTTCTCGTTTTGTCCAAAAGCAGTTCCGACACAAAGAACTGAAAGGACAAACAATTCGGCAACAATTTGTTTTTTCATATTCTTAATTCTCCTGTGAAAAAGCCTGATTTTCTTCCTCTTTCAAATTCTTCCTAACTTTTGCAGGCGCACCGACGACCAAAGAATCAGGCGGAACGTCTTTCGTAACAACTGAGCCTGCGCCCGTTACCGAACCGCTGCCGACGCGGACGGGCGCGACGAGCATTGTATCCGAGCCGATTTTTACATTGTCTTCGATTATCGTCGCGTGTTTTTCTTTGCCGTCGTAATTGCAGGTAATCGTTCCCGCGCCGATGTTCGTTTTTTCGCCGATGGTTGCGTCGCCGAGATAGCTTAGATGGCTGGCTTTCGAGCCGCGTCCTAAAATAGTTTTCTTGAGTTCGACAAAATTTCCGACCTTTGCAGATTCTTCCATTTTTGCTTTGCCGCGCAAGTGTGCGAAAGGTCCAACGGTGCAGTTGTCGGAAATTTTTGAATCGGTGATGACGCAGTTGTCGAGAATTTCCACATTGCGCCCGATGTGCGAATTTTTGATGCGCGTGCCTGAACGAATCGTGCAGCCGTCGCCGACAACGCTCGCGCCTTCGATTGAAACATTCGGGTAAATTACCGTGTCGCGTCCAATGTTTGCCGATTCGCTGATGTATGCACTTTTCGGGTCAATAAAACTCACGCCGTAATCGAGCATCATCCGCGAGATTGTCCGGCGACATAAGGTTCGTTCCGCATCGGCGAGTTCAGTGCGGTTGTTGATGCCCGAAACTTCTTTTGCGTCCGTGTGATTATAAAGCGAAATGGCTTCACCCGCTTCACGCAGCAGCGACGGCACGTCGGTCAGATAATACTCGCCCTGCACGTTGTCGTTTTGCACGCCGGAGAGCGCGGCGAAAAGTTTTTTAGTGTTGAAGCAATAAATGCCGGAATTTATCTCTCTGATGCCGCGCTCTTCTTCGGTGGCGTCTTTTTGTTCGATGATCTTACTGAAAAGTCCTTCTTCGTTGCGCACGATTCGCCCGTAACCTTTCGGCTCGTCGAGTTTGACGGTTAGAATTGTGCAGGCCGCGCCGCGCCCGCGATGCGCGTGATGCTGCTGGACAAGCGCGGCGAGCGTTTCAGCACGAATCATCGGCACATCGCCCGAAAGAATCAAAAGCGTCGAGTCATCGCCCTCCAGAAATTCACGCGCCGAATTTACCGCGTGTCCCGTGCCGAGTTGTTCTCTTTGCCAGACAAATGCGGCATGTTCTTCGTCAAGTTCTTCTAAAACCGCTCGCTCGACATCTTCGCCTTGATAACCGATGACGACGTAGATTTTGCGCGGCGCGAGTGCCGTCGCCATCAGACAAACATGGTTGATTAGCGGACGACCGTCAAGTTTGTGGAGAACTTTCGCCAGATTCGAGCGCATCCGCGTGCCGAGTCCGGCGGCTAAAATCAAAACGTCGAGGGTTTTTTGTTCGTTGGAAAGATTATCCATAATTTTAAGCGAGCAGTAAGCAGTGAGCGGTGAGCAAAGTCATTCGTTTATAATCATATTACTTCTACTGACTGCTCACCGCTTACTAATAAATTTTTCGTTTGCGCGGCACAAAGTAAAACGACGCGGGCTAATTTGTCGGGATGATGACGCACTTTTTCGCTTTCATCCAACAGATTACCATAAACGATTTCAACGCCTTCAACCGTTTCCGGCGAGATTGAGTTGGAGACGCCGATTTGCGTCGCGCCTTCGATCTCGTAGCGGGCGGCTTGCTCTCGGCTAATAGGACAATTGTTGACGATTACACAATCAAAATCAATCTCAGGCGCATATTCCCGCACAATCTCAAGATGTTTTTTGGCGGAAAAGCCTTCGGTTTCACCCGGCTGAGTCATCAGATTGCAGATAAAAAATTTGACGGCGGACGATTCGGCAATCGCTTCCGACATATCATCGACGAGCAGCGGCGGCAAAAGGCTGGTAAAAAGCGAGCCGGGACCGACCGTTATAATATCGGCATCGCTGATTGCGGCTAAGGTTTCGGGCAAAGGCTGGCAATTTTTCGGCTCGAGCTGCAAATGTTTTATCGAATTTCCGATTTTTGAAATGTTTGTTTCGCCGCGCACAATCGAGCCGTCAAAAAGCTCCGCCGTCAGGCGAACATCGGCGACGGTTGCGGGATAAATATGACCTTTGCTTGCCAGAATTTCTGAGGAAAGCCGCACGGCTTCGGCAAAATCGCCGGTTATCTCGGTCAGCGCGGCAAGAAAAAGATTGCCGAAACTGTGTCCGCCGAGTTCTCCGTCGCCGCGAAAACGATATTTAAAGAGTTTTGAAAGCAGATGCGAATCTTCCGAGAGCGCAACCATACAATTGCGTATGTCGCCCGGCGGCAGCATTTGCAATTCATCCCGCAGTCGTCCCGAACTCCCGCCGTCGTCGGAAACCGCAACTATCGCCGAGAGATTTTCGAGCCAAATCGAAGTTGTTTCCCTTGCCGCCACAAATCTTTTCAAACCCGATAAAAGTGTTGAAAGTCCGTTCCCGCCACCGATGGCGACAAGGTTTAATCCAGCCGGAGTTTCCGAAAATAAATGGTTTTTCATTTGTTTTAAGTAAGGTGTTGAAGTCTATCTAACAACTAGGAAAATGAATTTTAAAATTTTCTAAATTTTTTCGTGAAACATTCTTGGTTTTTGTTTTGGCGAGTGCGTTAGCCGAAAAAGTTTAACATCTTACTCGGTTTATGAGCGACGATTTCTACGAATCCACCGATTTCATAACACAACCGTTAAATTATTATGAACACAAAAAACATTTAGAGTTGAAGCTTTCGATGTGCTAATTAAGAATGCGGTTGGTCGCAAATTCACTTTGAGCAAACTGAAAAGGTTTTTATAATTAAAGGAAAGAAAACTTTCTATATCTAACCTCAATTTACCGTTTACCGGGAGATAATTTGATAGAAGCACCCTTTACGATTGACGAATAGTAGTTTCAACGGACAAAAGCCATTCTTGCGCGGCTTCGTGTCGAATGATGCAGCCCGCGTCGTTTTCCTCGTTGACCGCGACGGGCAACAGATAGCTTTTCAGAGCAATATCGGCTATGGATACGACCAGTTTTATCGTCTTTAGCGGCGGGAAACGTGGTGGCGACCGGCAGTATGGTAAAACTCATCGGCGAAGATGTATTTCCGGCGGTTTAAAGCAACCGCTTCGCAGGGTGTCGGTGTTTTCGACACGCTCAAAGCCGTTGCCAAACAAGTTTTGACCGAGTTGAGAAAAGGTTGATAGTCGCAAAAACACAAAAATGCAAAATAATTTCAGAGATTGGAATATAGGATTCTAATCTCTTTTTATATTATGTGCCTTTTTGCGATTATTCATTTTAAAGTTAAAAAGCCGCCGAATTTAATAAAAATCCGAGCGGCTAAATTTTGTGGCGGAGCCGACGGGACTCGAACCCGCGACCTCCAACGTGACAGGCTGGCGTTCTAACCAACTGAACTACGACTCCGCAAAAGAAAATTAAAAATGCAAAATTGAAAAACTAGAATTTTGCATTTTTAATTTTTAATTTTCAAACTTGGTGGGCATGAAGGGACTCGAACCCCTAACTTCCTCCTTGTAAGGGAGGCTGTCTACCAATTGACGTACATGCCCGAAAACCTTTTTTTGCCGGACTCAATTTCGGCGCGCGCATTCCAAATGTTTATCAAAAAAACGCGCCGCCTGAACTTGACGGCGAATTGCAATGCTACGAAAATTCAGCCTCGAATGTCAAGTGAAGCGAAATTTTGTTAAAGGTTTGAAAGCTTCAACAACTGCAACATTCAAGCGCACTTCCATCAATTGTATAAACTTGATAAAAAGTAACACTGTTGATGCCAATAGCTGGATTCTCTCACAATAAAATACTTCTTTGATTGTGAGAAAATTTGTGAAGATTGTCCGGGAAGTTGGTCGGCGGTTTGCGCGGCTGAATCAATCGTGGCTTCGGTCGCTTCGGTTTCCGAGTTTCCGGTATATAGACTTAGACGAAAAAGATTCAAAGAAAATTATTTCTCACGGTTCAAAATAAAATCGGCTATCTCACGTAATAAACCCGTTTCTTTGTCAATTTTTTTCAACTCGCGACACGCCCGGAAATAAACATTTTCCGCAAGTTTGCGCGTTTTATCCAAACCGTAAATTGCGGGATACGTCGCTTTTTTCGCCGAAACATCCTTACCCGCCGTTTTTCCCAGAACTTCGGTTGTCTGTGTTACATCTAATAAATCATCGGTAATTTGAAAAAGAAGTCCGAGCTTCGCGGCGTAATTTGTAATAATTTCAATTTCCTGTTTGCTCGCTTCGGCGACGATTGCGCCCGCGCGCGCCGCGACGAAAATCATCGCGCCGGTTTTGCTGTGATGAATTTTTTCCAAATGCTCAATCGAAATGTTTTTGCCTTCGGCTTCCAAATCAAATTGCTGTCCGGCGACCATTCCCGAAGGCGTTCCGGCAGCACGGGCGATTTCCGAAACGAGTTTGACGCGAATCTCCGCTGATAAATTTTTGTCTTCCGCGATTGCTTGAAACGCGAGTGTCTGCAAAACATCGCCCGCTAAAATTGCCGCTGCTTCACCGAACTTTTTGTGGCAAGTCGCGCGTCCGCGCCGCAAATCGTCGTTGTCCATCGCTGGCAAATCATCGTGGACGAGTGAATATGTGTGAATCATTTCAATCACCGCCGCCGTTTGCAGAAGTTTGTCATCCGGCACGCTGAAAGTTTGCCCGACAGCCAGTAAAAGCGCAGGACGAAAGCGTTTGCCGCCCGCAAACAAACTCCAGCGAACCGCTTCGTGCAGCTTTTTCGGCTCAATCTGCGCCGACGGCACGAGGCTTTCGAGTTTCTCGTCAACTTTTCGAGTGCAATCGGCAAAAAAGGTTTTTAGTTTGTTCATTTATTATTTTTGGAAGTAAATTTAATTTTCCCAAGTCGCCAGTTAGAATTTTTCACCGCAGAGACGCAGAGTTCACGCAGATTGTCGCAGAGAAAAAGCGATAGCCTCTGCGATACTCTGCGTCTTCTCCGCGTCTCTGCAGTGAAGTCTTTCGTAATTTATGTAATCACGCCCAAAACGCAATAGTCAATTTACCGATTGCTCGGTAAAACCTTTTTCGCTTGCCTTACGTATTAACAAAATCTAAAATACAGGTAAAAGCCAAACAAAGTTTGTATTTTACATTTTCCCAAAACAATAAGGAGTTTGCGATGATTTTTAAAAAAACGCTTGCATTTGTGTTCGCCGTTGTTTTATTTATGACAACATCCGTTCCCGCTCAAATGAGCGATAAGCTGCCGCCGATTAAATATAAAGAGATAACGCTGAAAAACGGTCTGCGAGTGATTATGCACGAAGACCATTCGACGCCGATTGTGGCGGTTAATCTCTGGTATCACGTCGGCTCGAAAAACGAAGTCGCCGGACGCACCGGCTTTGCACATCTATTTGAACATATGATGTTTCAAGGCTCGAAGAATTACGATGCCGATTATTTCACGCCATTGCAGGAAGCGGGCGCAAATTTGAACGGCTCGACCAACCCCGACCGGACGAATTACTGGGAAGTCGTGCCGTCGAATTTCTTAGAAACGGCTCTGTTTCTCGAAGCCGACCGAATGGGCGGACTGCTCGAAGCGATGACGATGGATAAGCTCAATAATCAACGCGATGTCGTGAAAAATGAACGTCGGCAAAACTATGAAAATCAGCCATACGGCACGGCTGGCGAAAAAGCGGTCGCGCTGATGTATCCGAAGGAGCATCCGTATAGCTGGACGACTATCGGCTCGCTCGACGATTTGACGGCGGCTTCGATGGACGACGTGAAATCGTTCTTCCGTCAATATTATGTACCGAATAATGCGTCGCTCGTGATTGCCGGTGATTTTGACCCGAAGGAAGCGCAAAAGTTGGTTGAAAAACATTTTGGCGGGATTGCCAAAGGCGCGCCGATTACCCGACCGAACGTGCCGATGCCGAAACTCGACAAGGAAATTCGTGTCAGCTATGAAGATAATGTGCAGTTGGCGCGTCTTTATATGTCCTGGCACACCGTCCCGAATTTTAGCAAAGACGCAGCGGCATTGAGCATCTTAGGCGGAATTTTGTCGGCGGGCAGAGGCTCGCGTCTGCAAAGCAATTTAGTCTACGACAAACAAATCGCTCAGACTGTTTCGGCTTTTAATGGGTCGCAGGAAATTGCCGGACGTTTTCAAATTGTTGCAACGGCGCGTCCGAACAAAACTCTTGACGAAATTGAAAAGGAACTCAACACCGAGATTGAGCGCATCAAAAAAGAACCGCCGACGCAGGATGAAATCGCCCGCTCGGTCAACCAAATCGAATCTTCGTTTATTTTCAATTTGCAAAGTGTCGGTGGTTTCGGCGGAAAATCCGACCAACTAAACCAATACGCAACTTTTGTCGGCAAGCCCGATTACTTTCAAGCGGATTTAGACCGTTTTCGTGCGGTTACACCCGCCGACATTTCGCGTGTTGCCAACACTTACCTGACCGACAAGCGTCTGGTGATGAGTTTTGTGCCGCGTCCGAAAGGCAAGGAAATGCCAAAAATGAACGCTACGGCAAACCAACAGGCTTCGGTCAGCAAAAAAGAAAAAGTAAAGATTGACGATTCAAAACTGCCGAAACCGACGGCTAATCCGAAATTTGCTTTGCCGAATATTGAAAAAACTAAACTCTCAAACGGCTTGGAAGTTTGGCTGGTCAAACAATCCGAGTTGCCGATTATAACGATGAATATGGTCTTCAAAACCGGCACGACGGCTGACCCGCAAGGTTTAACCGGTGTCGGCGACACGACTTCATCCTTGCTCGACGACGGCACGAAAACGCGCTCGGCGGTCGAAATCGCCAACGAAGTTCAATCAATCGGCGCACAGCTTTCGACCGGCTCCGGCGACGATTCTTCGAGCGTCGGAATATCGACACTGACCAAAAATTTCGACAAAGCACTCGATATTTACGCGGACGTGATTCAAAACGCCGAGTTTCCCGAGGCGGAAGTCGAAACTTCGCGGCGGCGGGCGTTAGTTGGCTTGCTCCAAAGACGTGATAACGCAAATGCTATTTCCGGTCTTGTCTACAACCGGATTTTATACGGCGACGCGCATCCATACGGCGTCTACACGAACGAAGCATCGGTCAAAGCAATCAAACGCAATGATTTGAAAAAGTTTTATTCGGCTTATTATCGTCCGAATAATGCGGTTTTGATTATCGTCGGCGATACGAATTTGAAGACGCTGACACCGAAACTCGAAGCGAAATTCAAAGATTGGCAAGCGGGCGAAATTTCCGCGATGACTTTACCGACCGCTCCCGTGCGCGACAAGGCGATGATTTACGTCGTCGACAAACCGGGCGCGGCGCAATCGGTTATCAGCATCGGTCAAATCGGCGTGGCGCGTGATAACCCCGACTATTTTCCGCTCCAAGTGATGAACACCTTGCTCGGCGGCGCGTTCACTTCGCGTATCAACATGAATCTGCGCGAAGATAAAGGCTACACTTACGGAGCGCGTTCGGGCTTTTCGTATCGGCGTGGCGCGGGACCGTTCACGGCTTCGGCAGGCGTTCAAACAGCCGTCACGAAAGAATCGGTCGTCGAATTCTTGAAGGAAATTAGAGGCGTGCGCGGTGAAATTCCCGTTACGCAACAAGAACTCGAATACAACAAACAAAGTCTGATACGGAGTTATCCGAGAAACTTTGAAACGGTCGAGCAAATCGCCGGACAACTCGCCAACGTCGTAACTTACGGTTTGCCTGATACGTATTTCAATGATTATATCTCGCGCGTCAACGCCGTCACGCTCGAAGATGTCAATCGCGTTGCCAATAAATACCTTTCACCGGACAAATTGGCGATTGTCGTCGTCGGCGACCGAAAAACGATTGAACCCGGACTCAAACAAATAGAAGGTCTGGGCAATTCAATTATTTATCTGGACGCAGAAGGCAATCCGATTAAGCAATAACCGATAGATGATAAATGAAAAATGAGAATGGAAAATGTAGATGTTTTCCATTCTCATTTTTCATTTCTACATAAAGAAATTACTGTTCTTTCATCAGTTTCTCTCTCGCTGCAACTGCTTGTTTATACGATTCGTCCGTTGTGTTGTTGAGTTTAATGGCGGCTTCATAAATTTTTATGGCGACTTCGGTTTCGCCGTAAAATTCGTGAATTCTGGCAACTGCTATATAAGATAAAGAAACCAGTGCTGTGTCTACCTTAGTGGCATCGTTATTTGCCAGGGCGGAACTAATCACTTTTTCGTAAGCCGCTTTTGCTTTCAATAAATGCCGTTTTGTTTCCGCTTCGCTCGCGCCTTCGGCGGCGAGACTCGCCACGCGACCGAGCGTGTAATAAATCCGCGACTCGGACGGATTCTGCTCTAAAAGTTGTTTTAACTCGGTTTCGGCTGCCGGATAATTTTTGGCTTGAATAATTTTATCAATATCGAGCAGCTTTTTCGTTACCGCATTTTCGATAACAACCTCTTTGTTCCCCGCACTTTTGCGGCGTTCCTCGCGTGCCGACAAAGCACGCTTTCTTGCGTCAGCAAATTGCGCCAAACGATTTGTCTCCTTCGTCGTATCGAGCGATAAGATCATATCGCGCAGCGAGCTTGCAATATCGAAACCCGAACCTTCAAAACCTTT
>DATLXD010000211.1:0-1508 GCA_035575965.1 Pyrinomonadaceae bacterium
ATTTTTACTGCGACTAAACATAAGGAGTTTTATCATTATGTCTAAAAGGAAATTGGTTCGTAATATAGCGTTGACAGCTTCGATTTTGACGGCGAGCGCGTCGTTCGGCTTTGCTCAGGACGGCAAAGACAAGCCAAGCCAGGACCCCAACCAAAAATCAAGAAATTTTAAAAAGGAAGTCAATACCAAAAGAATCTACGACGATTGGATGAACAAGGAAGTTCCTTACATCATTTCCAAAGATGAAAAAGCGGCATTTAAAAAATTAACCACTGACGAAGAACGCGAAAATTTTATCGAAAATTTCTGGCGCAGACGCGACCCAAATCCCGACACTGAAGAAAACGAATATCGTGAGGAATATCACGAGCGCATCGCTTACGCAAACGAGCATTACGCCTCCGGTATTCCGGGTTGGAAAACCGACCGAGGACGCATTTATATCGCGCACGGCAAGCCCGATTCGGTAGAATCGCATCCGTCCGGCGGTTCATACGACCGTCCGAGCTACGAAGGCGGCGGCTCGACGACGACTTACCCGTTTGAAGTTTGGTTTTATCGTCATCTAGACGGCGTCGGCGACGGACTCGAAATCGAATTCGTTGACCCGACCGGAACAGGCGAATATCGAATTGCCCGCAACGCTTTTGAAAAGGATGCGCTGGCGACAGTTCCGGGCGCGGGTCTGACCACCAGCGAACAGCTTGGGCTAAGCAACAAAGGAGACCGTCTGCAACAGGGCGCGGGCGGTCAGTATTACGGACGCGAGCAGGATAATCCTTTTCGGAAATTGGAAGTTTTAACCGCTCTCCAACGTCCGCCGCAAGTCAAATTCAGCGATTTGCAATCTTCTTTGATAGACTCGCCCGTCATTGACAACAATCCGTTCGATTTTGATTTGCGCGTGGATTTCTTTCGCCAATCGGATGACCGCGTGATTACGGCATTTACGGTGCAAGCCAGCAATAAGGAACTCGTTTTTGAAAATGTCGGCAATCTTCCGACTGCTAAAATGAACATCTTCGGGCGCGTGATGGCGGTTTCGGGCAAGCGTTCCGGTATTTTTGAAGATTCCGTAACAACCAATGCCACGTCTGAAGAACTGAGCGAAGCAAAGGACAGAAAATCTGTTTATCAAAAAGCAATTGCGCTCACACCCGGAACTTACAAGGTTGATGTCGTCGTCCGCGATGTCGTTTCAGGCAACAAAGGTATTCGCAGCATCGGTTTCACCGTGCCGAAATACGAAGAAAGCAAGCTCGACACTTCGACCTTGATTTTAGCTTCGACGCTTCGCTCGACCACCGAGAGAGATATCGGCGCGAGTTTCGTCATCGGCACGACGAAGGTTATTCCGAATCTTTCAGGCGTGTATAAGAAAGGTCAGCCGGTCGGCATCTATATGCAGATTTATAACGCGGGCGTTGACCAGACGACTTTGAGACCTTCGGTCGATGTTAATTACGTTTTACTGAAAGGCGGAAAGGAAGTTATGAATCAGCCGGAAA
>DATLXD010000212.1:0-2308 GCA_035575965.1 Pyrinomonadaceae bacterium
GTGCCGAAAAGAACTTTTTATTTGCATCTGAAAGAATGTGAATACCGTTTTAATCATCGCACTGAAAACTTACAGCTTTTGCTGTTAAAATTACTTGAGCGTTTTCCGCTCTGATTACTTTTGCTACCATAGACCCTTTTACGATTATCGGAGATACTTTTAGCTGTGTTTTTTCTTACCGAACAAATCAAACAAAAAGCTCTCGAAATTGGCTTTCACAAAATCGGCATTGTCCGCTCCGAAAGTCTTGAAAGCGAAGGCGAGCATTTCAAACAATGGCTGGAAATGGGTTTTCACGGCGAGATGCAGTGGCTTGAACGCGAACCGGAAAAACGCTCGAATCCGAATCTGATTTTTCCCGAAGCAAAATCAATTGTCGTCGTGGCTTTAAATTATTACACGCCGCACGAACACGAAGCGAACGATTCAAAAGGAAAAGTTTCACGCTACGCCTGGGGTGACGATTATCACGATGTTTTAAAGGAAAAACTGCGCGAGCTGCTTGCTTTTATAAAAACGCTCGACGAAAGTGCCGACGGCAAAATCTGCGTTGACACCGCGCCGATTATGGACAAAGCGTGGGCGGTTCGCGCTGGATTAGGCTGGCTTGGAAAACACTCGAATTTAATTACGAAGGAATACGGCTCGTGGGTTTTCTTGGGCGAGATTTTGCTCAATCTGGAACTTGAATATGAAACCGAAACAATTGAAGACCATTGCGGAAATTGCACGAGATGTCTCGACGCTTGCCCGACGAACGCGCTTGTCGCGCCGTATTTGATTGACTCAAAAGCGTGTCTGTCATACGCGACTATCGAATTGCGCGACGCGGAACTTCCTCTGGAAATTACCGAAAACTTGAACGGCTGGCTTTACGGCTGCGACATTTGCCAGGACGTTTGTCCCTGGAATCGTTTTCAAAAGCCGACCGAAGAAACAAGATTTGAGCCGCGCCCCGAAAATGTTTCCGTCGATTTAGACGAAATACTTTCGCTGACACCGGAAAGATACGCCGAAAAGTTTCGCCGAAGCGCGATGAAGCGCACAAAATTGGGTGGTCTGAAGCGTAATGCCGAAGCATTAAAAATTGGTAAAACGTAAAAAATAATTTTCCGTGCATTTTCTTACACCTTGAAATCATCTAACTTTATAAAGACGCGGCTTTGAAAATGTAAGGCATTGAATTTTCCATGCGAATTCTGTTCAAACACTGCAAACGAAGAATTTTTATCGGCGGCAAGCAAACAATTTTGTGGTATAAACCGTGCGTCTTTTGTAATTATTTATAACAGAGAATTTTTGAGGTAAAATAAATTTATGGAAACGAAAAATTTAGAAACGGCAACGCTCGCGGCAGGTTGCTTTTGGTGTGTGGAAGCGGTTTTCGACGATTTGCGCGGTGTCGAATCGGTCGAATCCGGTTATTCGGGCGGACACAAGGAAAACCCGACTTATCAACAAGTTTGCAGTGAAACTACGGGACACGCCGAAGTTATTCAACTAAAATTCGACCCAAACGTAATTTCTTTTAAGGAAATTTTGCAGGTTTTCTTCGTCGTTCACGACCCGACGACTTTGAACCGGCAAGGCAACGACATCGGCTCGTCGTATCGTTCGGCGATTTTTTATCATTCGGACGAGCAGCGGCGCGTTGCCGAAGAAGTTATCAAGGAAGTCGAAGCCGAAGGTGTTTATGACAACCCGATAGTTACCGAAGTTAAACCTTTCGACAAATTTTACATTGCCGAAAATTATCATCAGGAATACTTTGCTAACAATCCGAACCAGCCTTATTGCGCGGCGGTCGTCGCGCCGAAAGTAGCAAAATTCAGAAATAAGTTTGTCGAAAGACTGAAGAAATAAAGAACTTCAAGATAAAAAAGGCGAACGATAATCAAAAATCGTCCGCCTTTTTTTCTTTTTATGAAACCTTTTCACCAGATTTTTCGGCAGTTTCGCGTTCCTTGCCCCAAATGTGGTCTTTCACGCCCTCAACACCTGATTGTCTGGCGCAGTTAGCGCAGCAAAAAAAGTTTTCTTTCGCTTCAATACCATGACCGATAATTTTGCAGCCGCAATGAGCGCAGACGGGGGCAAGTTTGTGGATAGCGCATTCAAAACAATCGAAAACGTGACGGCTGCCCGCTGTCACGACTTCAAACGATAAATAATAATCGTTACCGCAAACTTCACACTTTGCCATTTTTTCTAAAACTCCTTATTTCATTTTGCCCTGAATACCTTTAATCATATCCAGGTGCATTTTCAAAGTCGGCAAAGTTTTCGCGGCAAAGGCTTTCGCGTCCGC
>DATLXD010000213.1:0-4071 GCA_035575965.1 Pyrinomonadaceae bacterium
TGCAAAGCTCAATATCGCGGGAAACATAAAAATTATGAGAAGACCTGGAAACTGGTTTCAGCACTGGTTAATTTGAAACTCTCAACTCGTCATCTCAAATACGCTTCTCCTTAACTATTTATTTTGGAAAGATGTCTAATATAGGTAACTTTCACACCTGCATTTTCTGCGCCTCTAATTGCAACTTTTAAAACTCGCTTGTTGTATGATTTTTCGCGCAGGCTGCCCGCAAATGCTAAAATTTTCGGTTGTTTTGACATAATTCTAAAATCCAAAATCTAAATTTATTTTGATTTTGCCACGAATCACTCGCAAAGAGAAAGTCTGATTGAACGGTTGTGTTTGCCGTTTGCCCGCGCTTATAATCGGCGGAGCGTTTTCAAAATATAAAGCTGAGGGTAAAAAATATGTCGAGAACAAAAGCCGTTCTGGTAATTATACTGATTTTTGTTTGCCAAATCTGCAGAATTCACGCACAACAGACGGGTGCGCCTGGCGAGCAGCGCGGCAAAGGCACAATTGTTTTGCGAGCCACACAAATTATTGACGGCACGGGCGCAGAATCGATAAAAAACGGCGTGGTCATCGTAACTGACGATAAAATCGTTGCCGTCGGCGCAAGCGGAAACATCAAAATTCCAAGCGGAGCGCGTGTCATCAACCTCGGCGATGTAACTTTGTTGCCCGGATTTATTGACTCTCACACGCATATCATCGGGCGCGTTCTCGGCGACCCGGAAGGACAAAATTCCCTTGTCCGCGATTACGAATCGTTCGGTGCGATTCTCGGCGTCGGCAACGCGCAAAAAACTTTGATGAGCGGTTTTACGACAATTCGTAACGTCGGTGCGCCTGATTTTCAAGATTTAGCATTGCGAAAAGCAATAAACGAAGGCTGGGTTGCCGGACCGCGGATGCTGACGGCGGCTCACAGCCTCGGAATTACGGGCGGGCATTGCGATGAAAACGGATTTAAGCCCGGTCTATTTGACGGCGATTACAAAAAGGGAATTGCCAATGGTGCGGAAGAGGTGCGAGCCGCCGTGCGTTACCAAATCAAATACGGCGCGGATTTGATTAAAACTTGCGCGACGGGCGGTGTTTTGTCGGAAGGCGACGCGGTCGGCACGACGCAGTATTCCTTTGAAGAAATGAAGGCAATGGTTGACGAAGCGACGAAACTGGAACGCAAAGTCGCCGCGCACGCGCACGGCGCGGAAGGAATAAAAATCGCCGTCCGCGCCGGTGTCGCGTCAATCGAACACGGTTCATTTCTTGACGAAGAAGGCGCGCGTCTGATGACGGAACGCGGAACTTATCTTGTCCCGACGCTGATGGCTGGCGAAACGGTCGAGCGTTTGGCGAAAGGCGGCGTGTTGAAAGGCTTGCGGGCGGAGAAAGCTCTCGCAGCCGCAGCCGCAATGCGCAAAGGCATCAGGTTTGCCGTCACTAATCGCGTAACAATCGCGCTCGGCACGGATGCCGGCGTGGTTTCGCACGGCACGAACGGACACGAATTTACCTTAATGGTCGAATGGGGCGGAATGCGCCCGCTCGATGCAATCGTCGCCGGAACAATGAACGCGGCGAAACTGCTCGGAACGGACAAAACGGTCGGTTCGCTTGCTGCCGGAAAATACGCCGATATTGTTGCCGTTCAAGGCGACCCGCTAAAAGATATTCGCCGAATGGAACGACCTGTTTTCGTGATGAAAAACGGTGTGATTTATAAAGAGGCAAAGTAAATTTTATAAACTCATTTTTTACACTTCAGATGATAAAAGAGTTTCAAGGTAAAAAACCGAAAATTCACGAAAGCGTTTTTGTTGCCGAAAATGCGACGGTCATCGGCGATGTCGAAATCGGCGAAGATTCCAGCGTTTGGTTCGGCTCGATTCTGCGCGGCGACGTGAATTTTATTCGCGTCGGCAAACGCACGAACATTCAAGACGGAAGTATTATTCATGTTTCTTCAAATACGCATCCGACCGTTTTAGAAGATGAAGTAACGCTCGGTCATCGCGTCACGCTGCACGGTTGTTATATCGAAACGGGTTGCTTAATCGGTATCGGCGCGGTTATATTAGATGGAGTCCGCGTCGGGCGAAATTCGCTCATTGCGGCAGGAAGTCTGGTTACTCCGAACACAAAAATCTCCCCGCGTTCACTTGTAATGGGAAGCCCCGCGCGCGTCAAGCGAGAATTAACTGATGATGAAATTCACAATCAGGCTCGCTTTTGGCAGAACTACACAGACCTTTTAGAGGTTTATAAATAATAAAAAATCAACAAGGAATAATAATCTAAATGAGTATTTTTACTGTTAGCCGGAGCATTGCGCTCTGGCTTATTATCGTAATTTTCAGTTTCACCTTCGCACAGGCGCAGAATTCAGCAAACAGCACAGATAAGGCGACAAAAAGCAAGTCAAACGAAACCGCTTTCCCACAAAAATCAACAAAACATTCGATAAGCCGAAATAAATTTTACGACAACGTTTATTCCTCTCCCGATAAGACTAAAACCAACCAATATCAAGGAGAAACTAAACGCGGCAACAAGGAATGGGGCTTTTACGGCGGTTCTTTTACCGTCCACAAGGATTTAAAAGGTGAATCACAAAAAGCGCCCGTCGTATTGTTTGGTATTCGCCACGCCTGGTCAACCAAAAACAATCCAAGTCACCGGCTCAGGTATTACATAGATTTGAATCCGCTTATTATAGTTAATTATCGCCAAAGACGTATGATACAAACTTCGCCGACTACCACGGCAATTGTCGGCGACCGCAAAACCGTCTTCGGAGTTGGATTTGTTCCGTTCGGATTGCAGTTTAACTGGCGAAACAGTAGAAAAATACAACCCTTTATTGCCGGCGGAATGGGCGTCGCATTATTTAACAAAAAATTTCCCGATAACCGCTCGGCGCTCGAACCCGACCGAATCGGAAACCGATTTCAAATTATGCCCGAATTCGGCGCGGGCGTTGAAATTAGAAAATCGGAAAACAAGAGCTATTTCGTCGGCTACAAATACCATCATATGTCCAACGGCTACACCGCGCCGCTGAACGTCGGCTATAACACAAATATGGTCTACTTTGGAACGTATCTTCAAAGAGGAAAATAGCTTTAATGCAGATTGCGAAAACGAAATTTAAATTATTTCGCAATAGCCATAATGAACAACGGGAAGGAAAACACTTGTGAGATTTTTTTATCTGTTCGCTGCTTTTCTAACTTTTACAACTCCAAACTTCGCACAGAAAATTATCAAAGACAAAGCACCGGCGACGAATGAATCAACCGACGTTCAAACACCTGCGGGCGAGAAAAATACGGAAACGCAAGATGACTATAAACTTCGACGCGGCGACAAGGAATTACAGCTTGAATTCGGCGCGTCGCCGTTTAATCCGAGCAATTTCGCCGGTCCGAAAGAATTCGATGTCTACGGTCGCCATTTGTATATGGCAAGTTTTCGCGTCGGGCGCGTCGTCGGCACAAAAAAAAATGTCAGTTACCAATATCTTTTCGGAGCAACGCCATTCGCCATTTTTACAAAAAACGAGGTAGCGAATCCGGCTTATGTTTCGCCGGTCGCCGCGCCGGATGTCGCGCTGACAATACGTGAAAATACTTTCGGTTTCGGCATACAACCTGTCAATTTTCGCTTTATCTTTCTGGCTAAAAATCGTCTGAAACCATATGTTCAAGTCGGCGCGGGTATTGCTTTTTACAAACAAAGCTATTCCCGTCCCGCGCAGCAAGCCTTTTAATCTGACCGGCGATTTCGGCGGCGGTTTGATGTATATGCTGTCGGCGAAACGCGCCGTCAATTTCGGCTACAAATACTTTCATATCTCAAACGGAAACATCGGCGGAAAAATTAACAATCCGGGCTTCAACGCCAATGTTTTTTACGTTAATTATTCGTTTTTTTGGAAATAAGCGTTTTCGTGTAAAATCAAAACTTGAACTTTTAAGGCGGTCTAACAGACTGCCTTTTCATTTTTTCAATTAAAATTATGAGCAAAACACAACCTGCCCGCGGAATGCGCGATTTTCTTCC
>DATLXD010000214.1:0-7724 GCA_035575965.1 Pyrinomonadaceae bacterium
GTCTTCTTCAATCAATTTATCGTCAACCGAATGCGCGATAAAATGTCTCAACCGCAGTTGACTGCAGAAAGCCAAAACCAAGCGGAAATTGATTTGAATAAAAATACTTAATTATTTTCGATTGATAGATTAGTAAAAGGCTTTGACGTTTTATAAAACGTCAAAGCCTTTTACTTTAAGTATCGGAACGGCGGGATTTGAACTCGCGACCTCTCGCACCCCAAGCGAACGCGCTACCAGACTGCGCTACGTCCCGTCAACTTAACAAGAGTAGAAACGATTGATTTGTTTGTCAAACGCGAATTTTAACTCTCAACTGTTTGCTCTCCGCTCTCGACTCGCTTTTAGTATCTTCTTTGTGAAGAATTGGCATTTTCGGATTTATTTGTTTTTAACATCTCACGCAGTTCGAGAAGCTGGGCGGCAAGATTAGTCAGAGCCTCACGCCGTTCTTCATCCATTTCCGGCGGCTGGCTTTCCTCGAAATCTTCAATCTCTTCGATTTCGTCAAATCTTTCCTCGTAATCGTCAATTTTAACCGCTTCTTCGGACGGCGCGGGTGATTTAACTTCCTTAATAAAAGTTTCCTTCGGCGCGGGTTCAGGATGAACGATTTTCAGACGACCCAGTTCGCGCAGTTCGTTTTGTAATCTTTTTTTCGCGCCGGCAGTCGTAAAAAGGTCATCGTAGAGAAGCTCTTTGATGCGGAGCGCGATTTCAACGTCGCGCCGTCTATAACTGCGTTGCCCGGAACGATTTTTTTGCGGCGAAAGCATCGAAAATTCCGTTTCCCAATAACGCAGAACGTGCGCTTGAACGCCGACTAAATCACAGACCTCGCCGATTTTAAAGAATATCTTCTCAGGTATCGCTACGACAGGTTGTCCCATTGTTTACCTCTTTTATGTTAAAGTTTTTTATATTGTTCGCTGCCGTTATTGTAAGGATTTAATAAACTTGTGTCAATAAGATTTTTAAGATGAACGAATTCGAGTTTATCGAAAAACTAAAAAACAAATCTTCGACATTCCGCAATCCGCAATTTTCATCCCGTGTCGGAATCGGTGATGATTGTGCTGTTTTGCCGAAGGACGCAAAAACGGACTCGGTAACGACGGCGGACTTACTCGTCGAAGACATTGACTTTCGTTTATCCTGGTCAAAACCTGAATTTACCGGGCATAAAGCCTTAGCGGTTTCGCTTTCCGATGTCGCCGCAATGGGCGCAAAACCCGTCTGGGCGATGCTTTCAATCGGCGTTCCCGCGAGTGTCTGGAAAACTGATTTTGTCGAGAAATTTTACGACGGATGGTTTCGTCTGGCGAAAAAATTTCAAGTCGAATTAGTCGGCGGCGATATTTCAAAAACGCCCGACAAAATCGTGATTGATTCGATTGTCGCGGGTGAAGTTAAGAAAAACAAAGCCGTTTTGCGTTCAGGTGCAAAAGTCGGTGATTTAATTTTTGTTACCGGAAATTTAGGCGGTGCGGCGGCTGGATTAAAATTGCTTGAAAAAGGATTTTCTTACGATTCCGCCGATAAACTTTGGCATAGAAATCTTTTGCTGAAACAACTTCAACCTTTTCCGCAAGTTTTCGGCGGATTGTTTTTAAGCGAAAACGATTTGGCGACGGCGATGATTGATTTAAGCGATGGGCTTTCCTCGGATTTGGCTCACCTTTGCCGCGCAAGCAGCGTCGGAGCAAGAATCTACGCCGACAAAATTCCCTTTCATAAAAATTTATGTTCGATTGCAAAATCGTTTGAAGAGAAAATTGATTATGCTTTGAACGGCGGCGAGGATTTTGAACTGCTTTTTACCGTCAATCCGAAAAAAAATTTTAAGGCTGAAAGCACTCTTAAAAATTGCAGTTTTTTCTGCATTGGAGAAACTACCGCAAATGCCGGTATAATTGAGCTTAGCGTTGAAAACGAAGTTAAGATTTTACAACCGAAAGGTTTCAGGCATTTTTGAAAAAATTTTTGCAAACTGAAAAATATTTCAAAAAAGGCTTGACAACCATTTTTCGGTCGTGCTACAACTTTCAACTGTTTGCTGAAAAGCGAACGAAATTTTTTGGAGATAATTTTGATGTCGCAAAATTGGATACATACAAACGGAACACGAAACGGCTCGCCCGCACCGTCAGAGATGCGGATTGGCAGAAGCCTGAGCGTGTGTTTGTGTGCCGGTTTTGATAATCCGAATTATCAGACGAAACTCGGCGGCTTAGACCGCACGGAGAAAAAGATTTAGAAAAGCGGGAGCGATTTGTTTCCGCTCCCGAAACGTAAAAATTTAGCGAGTTTAATTCTTAAAAACTCGAAATTGTTTTTGGAGCGGTGACGGATGAGTTCTCGAAAGAGACTTGAAAGTTGCCGCTCCTTTTCGTTTTTAAGATGTTTGACAATTGAATAACCGAAAAAAGTTTTGAGTTGCAGTTTTCAGACGCGAAGATGCGCCGGAAAACTGCAATATCAAAACAAAAAGAAAAAGGCAGAGAGTTTGGAAAGATTATCTTCTTCGTTAAAACTTTGGCGAGTTCCGAAAGAAAATAATCTGCAACATCCGCGAGGCACAAGTGTGTCTTCGTCTGTCTAAATCTCTGCCTTTTTCATTTTTACACAAAAAAATTTATTTTTCACGCATCGGTCGCCGATTGGTAACGGCTGGCAGTCTGTAAAACTGTCGCGCATCACGCGCTATGAAAGTTCAAATCTTTCCCGATGCACCAACTTTTTATAAATTTTTGTGAGCGAAACTCAAATGGCTGAGTAGCGGTCTTCCAAACCGAATGTTGCGGGTTCAAATCCCGTCGCTCACTCCAAAATTTCCAGAGGCGCGTAGTTTCAACCGGCAAAACGTCGGTCTCCAAAACCGAAGTTCTCCGTTCAAACCGGAGCGTGCCTGCCAATTTTCAACACAGAGCAAAGAGCGAAAAGTCTTTGCCTCACTCCTCACATTTTTTCTTTGCGGAAGATTAGCCTAACTGGTAAGGCAGTGGTTTTGAAAACCATCGCGCTTTGTCGCTTGCGGGTTCGAGTCCTGCATTTTCCGCCAAATTTTCGGCTTCGTAGCTCAACGGAATTAGAGCGCAAGAATACGAATCTTGAGGTTGCAGGTTCAAATCCTGTCGAAGCCGCCAATTATTTTTCGGGGTCGTCCAACCGGCAGGACGCTTGACTTTGAATCAAGAAACAAAGGTTCAAATCCTTTCCCCGAAGCCAATTTTCTGGGCGTTCCGCAGAAGACTATACGGGCAGGTTTTGGAAACCTGTGTTCGCTGGTTTGAATCCAGCCGCCCAGACCAATTTTTTTTATAATTTATTTTTTGCGCCGACGTAGCCCAACGGCAAGAGGCACTTGTCTTAGAAACAAGGTGATGTGAGTTCAAATCTCACCGTCGGTATTAATTTTTCACGTCGAAGTGGCGGAATGATGAGACGCACAAGGTTAAAACCCGCCTTGTGAGAACGAGACTCGTGCGGGTGAAAATCCCGCCTTCGACACCAATTTTATTTTCGGGCTGATGATGTAACCGGACAGCATAGAAGTCTTGCAAACTTCTCGTAAGGGTTTGAATCCCTTTCAGTCCACCATTTGAATTTTGGATTTTAGATTTTAGATTTTGGATTGAAAACAAATCGCAAATTGGCAATCGCAATTCGAAAATCTTTTGGCTCGCGTAGCCCAAGGGCAGAGGCGATAGTTTCAAAAACTAGAGCAGATTTCATATAAATGCTATACATATCCGCAGTGTTTTATCCAATTAACTTTCATTGCTCAATTCTACTCTTGTGTTTCAAATAACTGAAATCTGCTCTATTTACGTGCAAGTTCAAATCTTGCCGCGAGTATTAATTTTTCTTCGGGCGTGTGTAGCCCAACGGCAGAGGCGATTGGCTTAAATCCAATTATATGTAAAAGTTCAAATCTTTTCACGCGCATTTCGAGGACGTAGGCAAATCGGTTAAGCCGCCAGCCCTTCAAGCTGAAAATTGCGGGTTCGAATCCCGTCGTCCTCGCCAAATTTCAGAAGCGAGCATAGCCAAGCGGACAAAGGCGACGGTCTGCAAAACCGTTAACCATCGGTTCAAATCCGATTGCTCGCTCCAATTTTTTATTCGGAGAGATGGCGAAATGGTAGCCGCGACGGATTGCTATCCCGTAGAGATTTTCTCGTGCAGGTTCGAGTCCTGTTCTCTCCGCCAAAATATCTGGGCGAATGCCGAAATGATTACATCAACTTTTAATTGAAAACGTATCATTTCAATTTTTGTCGCCCAACAATTTTGCATTCGGGCGAATGCCGAAGACGACTACATCGGTTAGAGCATTTGACGTAAAACTCAAAAGGTCGTCGGTTCAATTCCGACAATTTGCTCGTCGAGCAAATTTAGCTCAGTAAAAAGCGTCGCTTCAATTTTTGTCGCCCATTCAACTTTCGAGACGAATGCCGCCGGGATTACATCACTGTTAATGAAAAAATATCTCGGCAAAACTTGTCGTCTCTTAAAACTTTTCTGTGGATTGTAGCTTAACCGGCAAAGCGTCGCACTGTGAATGCGAAGAATGCGGATTCAAGTTCCGTCAATCCACCCAAAACATTCGGGATTGAAGCACAAAGGCTGTGCGTCCGATTGTCTATCGGAAAGATGCGAGTTCGAGTCTCGTCAGTCCCGCCAAACTTTTTTATTTATTCGGAGGAAAAACTATGTTTGAAAATTACTTTACGGAGGTCGAAACAATGAAGCTATGAATATTTAATTTTTCATAGATTGTCTGAAAAATTACCGTCGTTTTTATAACAAATTATTTCAGGCAAATCTAACAAAAAGGAAAACACAATGAGCAACAAACAGCGCACCAAATACCATGTGCGAAAACGAATGTTTCTGAACCGCGATTTGGATATGCGGGCGTTCGCCATCGGCATCGTCGAAGACACACGCGACATACGAGATGAAAATGAAGACGGCGGAAACTCCGGCTGGATTGAATTGGTTTTGGCTGACTGCTATCGCCACGTTTCTTTCGATTTCAATTTGAACACGAAAGAAGGTCGCGCCAACAGTCTTTATAAAATCCGCCGCATCGCCGCGATTGTCAACGCCGTTCTTGAGGCGATTGAAGCGGAAGCCAAATCAATTGACGAGCGAAAAATCGTCAAACCGAAAGCCAAAGCAAAAAGCGCGGCTGGTTAATTTACACATTGTACGTTTAGCTGAGACAGATTAGTTTGATGATATATTTGTCAAATGAAAACCTGTCAAATGCCGGATTGTTCAAATACTTATCCGAGTGCCAAAAGATTGAATGGCAAAATTCACAATTATTCAAACAGGAAATATTGTTTTGAGTGTTCGCCGCTAGGCAAACATAAAATAAGAAGTCGCGCCAAAAATATTTCCTTAAACGAAAGTTGCGATTTGTGCAGTAAAACGTTGGATAGTAAAACTTGGGCTAACAGAAAAAGATGTAATTCTTGCCAAGTTAAGGTTCATCGCATAATCAAGAAGATACGAGCCATCAATCTTTTGGGCGGAAAGTGCTTTAAATGCGGATGGATTCTCGAAACGGTTTATGAAGTAACCGCAATCGAATTTCATCACCCAAATTTCGACAAGGAGTTTAATGTCGGCACTCAGCTCAATAAAAAATGGGATTCTCTGGTTTCGGAAATTCTCAAATGTCAACTGCTTTGTTCAAGATGCCACAGAATTTATCACAGCAGGAGAGATGCAAATTTAGAACAAATTGTTGATGCAAGAATTAGGTTGGATGGCTTAGATAGATGAGCATCGGTCTGAAGAGCCGAATAGGTTGGTGCGATACCAACTCCAACCACCAATCCCAAACTCACCACAGCCGATTAGCTCAGACGGAATGAGAGCGGCGGTCTTCTAAACCGCAGGTCGTTGGTTCGAGTCCGACATCGGCTATACCAATTTTGGATTTTAGATTTTGGATTGTCAGCAATTGAAGTTTCAACTTTAACGGGCGCAATCTACTAAAATGACATTTTTGCAGCCTGTCTTGGAACAGTTCGAGTTTCCTCAAATCCAAAATCCAAAATCTAAAATCCAAAATCGAAATGGCTATCTAGCTCAAACGGATAAAAGAGCAACTGTCTTGTAAACAGTCGGCTGCGGGTTCGAGTCCCGCGATAGCCTCCAAAATTTATAATGCGGGAATGGAGCAATGGCGGCTCAACGGTCTCATAAGCCGTTAATCGGACAGGTTCAAATCCTGCTCCCGCAACCAATTTCAAACGGGGCATAGTTTAATGGCAAAACAATCGGCTTATACCCGATATTAGCGGCAGATTACCGCAAGATTACAGGTTCGAGTCCTGTTGCCCCGATTCTGGTTTCTACTCGAAAAACAATCCTACCAAAACAAACGCGGACGAAAAGTTTGTGAGGGCAAAAGAATGCTGATTACTCATTCCTTTGTTCGCAACGAACACACTTGTCTTTTGTCTGCTGATGCAAATTTTTCGCCGCGTTTGCCTACCAATTTTGGATTGTTTGTAAAAAGTTTTCTTCCGGGATAACTCAATCGGTAGAGTGCCTGTCCGTTAAACAGGAAGTTCAGAGTTCAAATCTCTGTCCCGGAGCCAAATTCATTTTCGGTCGGTGGCTAAGTCTGGCTAAAGCAACGGACTTTTAATCCGTATATCGTGGGTTCAAATCCCACCCGACCGACCAGCTTAAAGGATAAAGGATAAAGGGTAAAGGCGAAATTATTTTATCCTTTATCCCTTAGCCTTTCGCCTTTACAAAGTGGCGAATGCAGTTGGAACTACATTTAACCTGCGTGTTGTCGGTTCGAGTCCGACCGCTCTGCTGCGGCAAAGCGTAGCTCAACGGTAGAGCAGCAAAATGTTTCAACATAAAACCTTGTCGCTACTTTCATTTTCGGGCGAATGCTGAATAAGACTACATCCACCAGTGGCTAAAACCACGTTCGCGCCTCGCGGAGTCAGATAACTCCGGTGTTCCTAAGCTGTTCACGCACAAAACGTCTTTTCGATTTTGTCTCTCGAATCATTAAAAACTTTCCGAAAGGAATACAAATAAAACTTGTCCAAATAGGAGGAAAATATGGCAAATAAAAATCTATTTCAAACTGTCAAAGGAATGTTCACGCCGAAGGCTGACACGATTAACGAAGCCGGCGGATTGGCTTACAAACTCTCGCCGAAAGCGGCTCTCGCGCAATACGCGGCGACCGGATGTTTTAATCAAACTTTCTACGCCGACGCAGGCGACCAGCTTGAGAAAGTTCTCGCCCTTACGAAAGAACTCGACGCGGAGTTTGTCGCTAAGACAGCCATTTACGCACGCGAAAAAGGTTTTATGAAAGATATGCCCGCGTTGCTTGTCGCGGTTCTTTCGACGAAAGATAAAGCGTTGTTTGAAAAAACTTTTCCGCACGTAATTGATAATGGAAAGATGCTTCGCAACTTTGTGCAGATTATGCGAAGCGGCGCGACGGGCAGAAAATCGCTCGGCTCGCTGCCGAAGCGTCTGGTACGCGAATGGTTTGAAACCAGACGAGCGGAAACGGTTTTCAAACAATCAATCGGGCAAGCGCCATCATTTGCCGACGTTTTAAAAATGGTTCACCCGAAGCCGAAAGATGCCGAACGCGAAGCGCTTTACGGTTATTTTATCGGGCGCGACGTTGACGCCGATAAATTGCCGGAAATCGTCAAAGC
>DATLXD010000215.1:0-2202 GCA_035575965.1 Pyrinomonadaceae bacterium
AAATTGCGGCAAAACGATTGTTGCTTTGATGTCGTGAATCTGGGCGGCAAGCGCAACGCCTTGCGCGTGATTTCCAGCCGAAGCCGCAATTACGCCGCGCTGTTTTTCTTCTGCCGAAAGCCGATGAATTTTGTTGTATGCGCCGCGAATTTTGAACGAGCCGCTTTTTTGCAGACATTCGGCTTTCAAATGAGCTTTTGCGCCGATTTCACGCGAAAGTTTTGCGTCCGACAAAATCGGTGTCGGAATAATTATGTTTTGCAAAATGTCTTGTGCGTCCTGGATGTCGGAAAGTTGAATGGTCATAAACAGTTATCAGTTGTCAGTTGTTAATTATCCATCAACAATCGCTGATTAACAATTACAGAAAAATCGTCTATGATGAATTACACAATATCGGAGGTCAAAATATGTCTGTGCAAATCCTGCTTTTTCAACTCGAATTTTTTGGTTTTGGAGCTCTTTTTCTATTGTTCATCGGCATTTCACTTTTAGTCGTGGCGTGGAAAACGGTAAAAATTGTTCCGCAATCGAGCGTTTTATTGATTGAACGACTAGGGCGTTTTCACCGTGTCGCGGCAAGCGGTTTGAATATCATCGTGCCGTTTTTTGAATCGCCGCGCAGCGTCTATTGGACGAACGTGCGACCGGGAACAACTTCGATTGATTTGCGCGAACAATTTATTGATTTGCCGCCGCAGCCCGTTATTACGCGCGACAACGTAACGATAAATGTTGATTCAGTTGTCTACTGGATGATTACCGACCCGATAAAAAGCGTCTATGAAATAAATGATTTAGTCGGCAGTCTCGTCCAGTTGACGATTACCGGAATGCGTTCGGTGATGGGCGAAATGGATTTAGACCACACGCTTTCAAGCCGCGACGCAATAAACTCGAAACTTCGCTTAATTCTTGACGAAGCGACCGACAAATGGGGCGTAAAAGTTACACGCGTGGACGTGAAAAACATCACGCCGCCGGAAGACGTGCGCGTCGTGATGGAAAAACAAATGACGGCGGAACGCAACCGACGCGCTTTGATTCTGCAAGCCGAAGGCGACAAGCAAGCCGCCATCACCCGCGCCGAAGGTGAAAAGCAAGCGGCGATTACGCGCTCGGAAGGCGAAAAGGAATCGGCGATTTTATCAGCCGACGGCGCGGCGCAGGCGAGATTAAAATCGGCATCGGCAGACGCGCAAGCCATCGCGCAAATCGCTCAATCTATCGGCAACGCCGAACAAACGACGCAGTATCTAATCACATCGCGCTATATCGAAAGTTTGCGCGATATGACCAGAACACAAAACTCTAAAGTGATTTTTATGCCGATGGAAACTTCGAGTCTGTTGTCGAGCATCGGCGCGATAAAGGAAGTTTTTTCGGAAACCGGCGAGAAAAAAGAACAATTGCCGAAACCGCCGCGCCAGCCACGTGAATTAAGCGAATAAATTCGGAACGCCGTCATCACAGGCGGCATTGAGCGCGAAAAAAGTTTCGAGTAATTTTTATCTCGAATTTAACTATAGTCTTTAGATTGCTCGCGCAATCTTTGCCGTCAGGATGACGGCGTTCTAGATAGGAGAAAATATTATGCTGAAAATTTTATCTATTCTGTTAGTTTTCGGTTTCGCCGCAATGACAACGCCGACTGTTTCGATGAAAACGAAATCCGTCCTTGATTTCAAAATGAAAGACATTGACGGCAAAGAAGTCGCGCTTAAAAAATACAAAGGCGACGTTTTGCTGATTGTCAACACGGCGAGCAAATGCGGTTACACGCCGCAATACGAAGGCTTGCAGGCAATTTTCGATAAATATAAATCGCAAGGTTTTACTGTTCTCGGTTTTCCCGCCAATAATTTCGGCGGTCAAGAACCGGGAAAGGAAAGCGAAATTAAGGAATTCTGCGAATCGAAATTTAAAGTAAAATTTCCGATGTTCGCCAAAGTTTCCGTCAAAGGCGAAGACCAGAACGCGCTTTATAAATTCCTGACCGCAAGGGAAACAAATCCGAAATTTGCGGGCGATATTTCCTGGAATTTCAATAAGTTTTTGGTCAATCGGAAAGGCGAAATCGTAGCGCGCTTTTCATCAAAGGACACGCCCGAAAGCGAAGCGGTCAAGCAAGCAATCGAAAAGGAATTAAAAATTCAAAAATGAAAATTTTTAATCATTGGTTTTGAATTTTTAATTCTACAT
>DATLXD010000216.1:0-5847 GCA_035575965.1 Pyrinomonadaceae bacterium
ACGCCGCGAAGCGAACCAAACGCTTTGATTAACGATAAGGAAAAAGCCGTTTCGCAAGTTTTGGAGATGATACGGGAGCAAAGCGTAATCGCCGCGACGGGTGAAAAAGTTTTGCTCAAATCTGAAACCGTCTGTATTCACGGCGACGGCGAAAATGCGCTCGGATTTGCGGCTGCTATTCATCAAAAATTGACTGAGCAAGAGATTTTGATTCAATCTGTATAACCAAAATTGAAAGTCAACAAAAGGTTCAGAAGATTTCACCGCAGAGGCGCAGAGTTGACGCGGAGAGACGCGGAGAAAAACAAAAACTCGGCGAAACTTGGCGAAGTCTTCCCGCCTCGGCGGTGAAAATTTATAATCGTCAACTATAAAATATCGAAAAAATGAGCAAAGAACCGACTGAAAACGTCAAAAGGTTAGTGCGCGAATTGAGCTTGCTCGACGCGACGATGATTGTCATCGGCTCGATGATTGGGAGCGGTATTTTTCTGACATCGGCTGAATCGGCGCGGCTCGTCGGCGCGCCGGGATGGCTGCTTGTGGCTTGGGTTTTGGCGGGCGTGATAACGATTACCGGCGCGTTGTGCGTCGCCGAACTCGCGGCGATGATGCCCCGCGCGGGCGGACCGTATGTTTTTTTGAGCGAAGCGTATAATCCCGCAACCGGATTTCTTTACGGCTGGTCGAATTTTTTGATTATTCAAACCGGCACGATTGCCGCCGTCGCCGTCGCTTTCGCCAATTTTGCGGGCGTTTTGTTTCCGCAAGTTTCCGGCGCGAATTACGTTGTCGCGCCGATTGTTTTCGGCTCTTACGCCGTTAGTCTTTCAACTCAACAACTAATCGCAATTCTCGTTATCGTGATTTTGACTCTTGTAAATACGCGCGGACTCGAAGTCGGAAAATGGATTCAAAACACATTTACTTTTACGAAAACGGCGGCTCTGCTCGCGCTCGTCGTGCTTGGACTCGCCGCCGGATGGAACGCGGGCAGCGCGGCTTTTACTTCGGATTGGTGGAATCCGGCGGCAAACGGCTGGGACATTCAAACCGCGCAGCCGGGCGCGATGTCGGCGGGTGCGTTTGCATTCGTTTTGGTTTTGGGACGCGCGATGACCGGACCGCTTTTTTCGCAATCGGCGTGGGATAACGTAACTTTTACTGCCGGAGAAGTCGATAATCCCGGTCGCAATGTGCCACGCGCTTTGATAATCGGCTGTTTGCTTGTCGTCGGGCTGTATATTACGGCAAACATCGCTTACGTCGTCACATTGCCGCTCGCTTCGATTCAAAACGCGCCGGGCAATCGGGTCGCCGCCGTGATGATGACGGAAATTTTGGGCGCGTCCGGCGCAGGGTTGATGGCGGCGGCGATTATGATTTCGACTTTCGGATGCAATAACGGTTTGATTTTAGCCGGTGCGCGTGTTACCTACGCGATGGCGCGTGACCGTCTGTTTTTCGCGCCGCTCGCTCGCACGAATCAAAAAAATGTTCCGGCATTGGCACTCGTCGCGCAAGGCTTGTGGGCTTCGATTCTCGTCCTGCCGCGAACTGTAACTTATGCGGCGGACGCGCCGGCAACGCCAATTTTCGGCAATGTCTATACACAACTGCTCGAATACATCGTTTCGGTTGACCTGGTTTTCGGAACGCTTTCGGTTCTCGCCGTCATCGTTTTGCGGCGACGCGCTCCGCAAACGGAAAGACCTTATCGAACCTGGGGCTATCCGCTTGTTCCGGTAATTTTTCTAGTGCTTTCGACTTTGTTGATTATCAATCTCGCATATCTTGCGCCGACCACTTCCGGCATCGGTTATCTGCTCGCGCTGACCGGCATTCCGGTTTACTTCATCTGGAAGCGTCGCGCTTTGCAAGATTCGGCAATTGAAGCATCAGCATAAAAAGGTGCTGTTTTGAATTCAATAAAGTTTAGACATTAACTTTTCAGAATGGCTAATAGTTTATAACTGACAGCTGACAGTTTCAAGTTTTCAGCTATCAGTTTTCAGTTATCAATTATTTCAATGAAAATCTTCCGCCAACTATTCCTGATATGCAATTAACTGATATTTTCAATTTGTCGCTGGTTGGTCGCGCAAAAGAAACCGCAATTGAATACGATGACGCAAACGGAAAATCCGTGGCTTTGACTTTCGGTGAACTCGATGCGCGAAGCAATCAATTGGCAAATCTTTTCTCGTCGCGCGGCTTAAAGCGCGGCGACCGGCTCGGTTTTTTCCTGTCAAATTGCGTCGAGATTATAGATATTTTTCTCGCGTGCGTAAAAACAGGAATTATTGTTGTGCCGATAAATGTTCTTTACCGGACACGCGAACTCAGTCATATCATTGCTGATGCCGCGCCGAAAGCAGTTATTACGACAAGCGAAATGACTTCGTTGATTCCGTCGGGAGCTAAAGTTTGGGAAGTTGCGGAGATTTCAAAATCCGCTCTCGAATTTGAAAAAAACTTTGAGCGTATTTCGATAGACGGTGACAAAGCAGCGGCGATTGTCTATACATCAGGCACAACCGGACGCTCGAAAGGTGCGATTTTAACACACAATAATTTTGCTGCGAACGCCGTCAATTTGTGTGTCTGCTGGCGCATCACGCAGGAAGACCGTTATCTCGCGGTTTTGCCTTTGTTTCACATTCACGGCTTGGGAAACGGTATCGTTTGTTGGCTTCTGAGCGGTTGCCTGATGAGATTAGCCGAACGCTTCGACATAAAAACTGCGCCCGAAATTTTTGAATCATTTCAGCCGACGCTTTTCTTCGGCGTGCCGACGATTTATATTCGATTGCTCGAATTGCCCGATGAAAAAGCAAAACGGATCGGCAAAAAAATGCGGCTTTTTGTTTGCGGCTCCGCGCCTTTGCCCGCAAATATTTTAGAAGAATTTCGGCAAAAGTTCGGGCATACGATTTTGGAAAGATACGGAATGAGCGAAACTTTGATGAATCTTAGCAATCCTTATGCGGGCGAACGCCGTGCCGGTTCGGTCGGTTTTCCACTGCCGGGCGTATCCGTCAAAATCGTTAATTCCGAAATGAAGCATGTGAAAGACGGAGAAATCGGTGAACTGTTGATTCGCGGCGCAAATGTCTGCGCGGGCTATTGGAATCGTCCCGACGCAAATGAAGAAGCGTTTGTCGGCGGCTGGTTTCGCACAGGCGATTTAGCGGAAAAATCTTTCGACGGTTATTTCACTTTGTGCGGACGGCGTTCCGAACTAATTATTTCCGGCGGATTTAACATTTACCCGCGTGAAATCGAAGAAGTTTTGCTGGAACAATCAGGCGTAAAAGAAGCGGCGGTTTGCGGAATCGCAGACAAACGACGCGGTGAACTTCCCGTTGCTTATATCGTGACGGACGAAAATTTTGACGAAAAAATGGTCGAAGAAGCGTGCCGCAATTCGCTCGCTTCTTTCAAAGTTCCGCGTGCTTTCATCCGCGTGGAAAGTTTGCCGCGAAACGCTTTAGGGAAAGTGCAGAAACATCATCTTCCGCCTTGGAAAACCGAGTAAAACTTTTTCATTTTTAAAATACTTATTCATCGCGTCTTGATTCACCGTTTGTCGTTTGACTTTCATACGCCTTGACAATCATTTGCACGAGTTTGTGGCGCACAACGTCTCTGTCGTTAAAATAGACAAATTCAATTTCCTCAATGCCCTGCAAAACTCGCTCGGCTTCTTTAAGTCCGCTGCGTTGACCGCGCGGCAAATCAACTTGCGTAACATCGCCCGTCACAACTACTTTTGAGCCGAATCCGATGCGCGTCAAAAACATTTTCATCTGCTCGCCGGTCGTATTTTGTGCTTCGTCGAGAATGATAAATGAATCGTTAATCGTGCGCCCGCGCATAAAAGCCAAAGGCGCGATTTCGATAATGCGCTTTTCGAGCATTTTCGTAACTCGCTCCGTATCAACAAGGTCAAACAGCGCGTCGTAAAGCGGGCGCAAATAAGGGTCAACTTTGTCCTGTAAATCGCCGGGCAGAAAGCCGAGTTTTTCGCCTGCTTCAACCGCCGGACGAGTCAGGACAATGCGCGAAACTTGTTTGGCGAAAAGTGCCTGGACAGCTAAAGCAACCGCCAAAAAAGATTTGCCCGTTCCAGCCGGACCGATACCGAAGGTTAAATCTCTGTCTTGAATCGCTTCGATATATTTGCGCTGATTTGCGGTTTTCGGCGCAACCGCTTTTTTGCCAGACGGATTAAAACGCGCTTTCGTGAAATAATCTTTGAGCGAATAAGCCTTGTCTTCGGCAATTTGTTTGAAAGCGTCGCGCAGTTCCTTATCAGAAAAGCTATTTCCCTGGTCGAATAATTCGGCAAAGTCCTTTAAAATTTGCTCGACGGTTTGGATATTTTGCGGGTCGCCGTTAACGAGCAACTCGTTGCCGCGTGCGCCGATGCTGAGGTCGAGCAAAGTTTCGAGATATTTGATGTTTTGGTCTTGAACGCCGAACAGCGTTTTTAGTCCTTGCGGCGGAAGTTCGATTTTTTTTAGATTGCTCAAATTTGAAAAAAAGTTCCTCGTTTGATGAAAAGTTTCAATTTTATATCTTGAGGCTACTAAAAGGCTTTTGCAGTGTCAATGAAATTTAGTGGAAATTTAACATCTTCGTGCGGAAAAATCCTTTAAATTATCAGCCAAATGTGTAATTATTTTATATCGAAAAATTCACTGATAGTAAGCTCCGGCAGAATTTTACTATCACCACGGGAACAAGGGCTTTTTGATTTGGAGGTAAGTGATGACAAAAAGCGAGGTGAAAGTTTTAGAAACGGATGTGGTTGTTTTCCCGATGGAATTAGGACAAAACGCGCAAGAAAAGGCTTTGGCGGAAGACATCGAAAGTAATCTTGAAAATAAAAAAAAGCCGATCGAAGTTGATAACGAGAGCAGATTCACGCGGTTAAAAAAATCTTTGCGAAAAAAATCGGTGAGTATTTTGTAAATCAAACTTAAATTAAATAAGGGGAATTTATGCCGGTAGGAGATAAATCAAAATACACAGACAAGCAAAAGCGACAAGCCGAACACATCGAAGAAAGCTACGAGAAACAAGGCGTTTCCGAAGACGAAGCCGAAAAACGTGCCTGGGCAACCGTCAATAAACAAGACGGCGGCGGAAATCTGAGCGGTTCGGGACGCAAGAATTCCGCGTCATCAGCTAAATCGCCTTCAATAAAGAAATCATCGAAGGACAGCAAAGACGCATCCGAACGTGATTCGTCTGCAACCAATAAAAGCACGCGCAAAAAGTAATCAAAATAAATTTAAATTTAGTAAAAGTTTTAATGGAAAGCATAAATCGCAAGGTTTGACTTTCCATTTTAAGTGTAAACAAGGTTTGACTTTCCATTTTAAGTGTAAAGGAGAAAAAATGGCGAAAAAAGCGAAAAACACAGAAAAGACGGACAAAGGTAAAAAAAAATCAGGCAAAAATAAACCCGAAAGAATCGTTCTTAAAGAATTGAAAGATTCGAGCGAAAAGCAGCCGAAATCGCCGATGCCCGCGCAGCATCAAGCGCGTCCGGGACTTGAATCGAAAATGAATCCGAAGCCTGAATTTCTCGCGCCGAATTATAAAGGCGCGGACAAATTAAAAGGTAAAATCGCTTTGATTACAGGCGGAGATTCAGGAATCGGACGCGCCGTTGCCGTTTTGTTTGCACGCGAAGGTGCGGATGTCGCCATCGTTTATTTGCCCGAAGAACAGTCGGACGCGGAAGAAACCGCCAAACACATCGAAAATGAAAATCGGCGATGTTTGCTGATTTCCGGCGATGTAAAAAAAGCGGATTTTTGCCGCAAAGCAGCCGAG
>DATLXD010000217.1:0-7245 GCA_035575965.1 Pyrinomonadaceae bacterium
ATACATCTGCCACGGCACGACGATAAACGTCATCATCGAACCGAAAAACGAAACGAGCTGTCCGAAAAAAAGCAGGCGATAATCGCGCGAAATTTTGAGCGGCGTGATGTCTATGAGCATTTTTGATTTCGGATTTACGCAAAAATCTCAAAATAAGAAATTTGAATGAGATTTTAGTTAAAAATTCAGATTTTTGATTAAGTGAGGTTTATTTTGTATCTCTTTTTTACATTAAGAGTAACAATCTTAGTGCTAATTTGCCGGTTGACTTTTGATGTCGCAATCGCAGACAGGAACTTTATAGATGGTTATATTACCGGTTCGATGCTCGGTGTCCTCATAAACTTTCTCAAAGTTTTCTTTATAAACGGATTCGTTTAAATCCTTGATTATATTATTTCCCCGAACGCCGTCATCAATGCCGACGTAAGCGATATTGTATCTATGAAGCAATCGCAGAAGTTTAATTACATCTCTTTCCTCAAACATTTGCTGGTATAATTTCTCACGCTCGCCGACATTATAACCTGCTGTCCAGGCGAACAAAGTATTTCCCATAAAAATTTTTCTTCCAGTAAATAAAATTGGGTGAGTAAGAAAATTTTGAGTCAGGAATATATCCGTAGGTTTTGTGTTATCAAGCAGCCAGGTAGTCAAACGGTCTTTTTCATAAGGAAGAACCAATTTAGGATCATTTTTTACCGGAAATAAATCCACAATTGCTCCAAAAACCATTGCCAAAGCCAAAACAAATGCTAGAACAGCGCGACCGACACTTGCTTTACCGATGCGCCACAAGGCGTAAGCGACAAAAATTACCGCAAACACGTTCCAGATGTTTAGTAATTTATGATTATTAAAAGCGTCAGTGCTGAGTCGAAGAAGAAAAACGACGGGAACTAAACTCGATAAGGCAAGAAATAAACGCCGGTGAGTATTGGAAAGAAAATACAAGGCGATAAAAAGCAGTATCCATTTAAAGCCGAAAGTCCACGTCAGATACTGCAGCACCAGCAATACTGTGGGATTTTCAATCGTGTAGCCCCATTGGAATAAAGATTGTCCGGTCTGCGCCACGTTCCCTGACCTGAGTATTAAAACCTGCGGCAGCCCGACCAGAACTGCCGTGCCGATTAGACACAACATATAACGCCGATACGGAAAAAAAACCAGAAGGCTGCCAAGAATTATCAAAGACGCGACGAAAACGGCGCTATTCCAATAAGGCAATGCCCCGATTAAAAACCCGGAAAAGACAACCGTTTGAATGTCGCGGCGAAAATCTTCAGACGGTGAAACGCCGGATTTCAAATTTCTCCCAGGTAATACTTCGACGTTGAATTCAGGCAAGCTGTCGGTGTTTTCCGTTGAAGCAGGCTTGAGTTTAGAAAGAGATTTTTTGTGCTTGTAAAAATCAACCAGGAAAACTAAAACAACAAAAAGAATGCCGACACCGCTTATCAAATGTCGCTGGTAGGTAAACACAGCAACAGACAGCGCACCCCACGTTTCTCCGCGAAAATTATAGCCTGAAGACAGAAAGTTAGTTGCGTGCAAAATAGAATCAACGGCTCCTCTAAAACTTGTCTGAGACAGCAAAAAAGGAATATAAGAAAGTGAACTTGACGGAAAGAAGAAAAGTATGACGGCGATTCGGCTGACAACTCGTGAGTCAAACAATAACTCGGTGAATTTCATAATGAGAATCAGCAATGCCGCCAGCGAAAGTATGCTTAATAAATTGACGCTTGAGACAAGATTGAGACCGAGAAATGAAAAATTTGCGGCTTGAAACCAGAAAAGAAAGTGATAGCGAAGAGTTTCTCCCGGATAGAAAGGATGTTCGGGAGGAAAATTATGTCCTAAAACAAAACTTTGCGACAGAGATAAATTAGCTCCGAAATCACTCCAGCTTTTAAAACCAAACTGAAAATTTCCATCCTGAAAACCCAACGTCTCAAACATTAACCAGCAGCCGAAAATAAGACAAGCACCCAGACAGAGCCAGTCCCATATTGCATATCCGGGCAGTCGCGGGATGACTGATTCAAGATAACTCGAAGAAGAACGGCGGGACAGTTTGACACCCGCCAGAATAACAATACAGACGAAAATTATATTGCCCATAATGAGCGGCTGTCCGCTCCATGCAAAAGCAAGTGAACCGAGGAAAGTTATACAGCTGCTAAGCAGTAACCCAACTAAAAACGAGGTCGCAAAGCGTTGCCCGATTGAATTGAATCGATAGAAATAACGGCTGATACAATCACCGAAATATATTATGCCTGCCAGGTATAAAATCGCTAACATCCCACTCCTTGTTCAACCGTGGAAACTAAAAAAGGTTATGTTATGGTTGACCGTCGGTATTTGTCAAATAACAATTTTCGTCCTGTATCGAGCTTAAGTCAACATTTTTTTAGCTTCTTCAATCGCTTCTTCCAAGTTAGTAATTTGCCCGTCAAGTTGTTTTTCATAAACGGCTTTTGTAATCTCAGTAAACTGCGGCGAAGGCGTTAAGCCCAATTCCTTCAAATGCCTGCCCATTAAAAGCTCTTTCGGTGCTTCCTTTTCAATTTCCAACTCGCGCACTCGCTCGATAAACCACTCTTGCGGAACAGCGTCAAACCACTTTTCTTTCGGAATCCAATCTGCGTTTCGTCCGAGCGTATCCGCGCGAGAAACACGATACAGCAAATCCGGCTCGACTTTTCTGGCAAGACGACGAAACGCGCCGTCGCCCAAATTCTCTCGTTGTTTATAAAATTCGCCCGGCTTCAAATGATAGCGGACAAGCTGAATGATTTGCTCGCGCACGTTATAACCGTTGATTGTATAAATTCCGAGTTTGTCCAAAAAAGAAATGGTTGGTTCAACGCCCGCTTCGTCGTGCGCGTGCGAACGCCAGCGTCCGTCGAAAAATTTCGTCGTCGCGGGTTTCCCGAAATCGTGGCAAAGTGCGCCGAGCATCACCGCCATTTTTTTCGCATATGGCAAATCGTCAATCAATTCTCTGGCGCGGTCAACAACCAGCAAAGTATGAACGTCAACATCGCCCTCTGGATGCCATTCTGGTTCTTGCGGAACGCCGACGAGTGCATTCATCTCTGGAAATAATTGCTCGACGACATTCAATTCATAAAGCTGGCGCAAACCAATCGAAGGTTTTTGCGCCTTCAGAAGAAGTTTTTCGAGTTCGCCCCAAATCCTTTCCTTCGGCAAATCGGTCAAATCAATTTGTCGGCAAATCTCGATTGTTTCCGCATCAATTTCAAATTCAAACCGCGCGGCAAATTGCGCGGCACGCAGAACTCTCAGAGAATCTTCCGCAAAAGTTTCACGCGAGACGATGCGCAAAATTTTGTTTTTTATATCTTCTCGCCCGCCGTAAATGTCAATAATTTCGCCTGTAAGAATGTCTTTGAGAATTGCGTTTATCGTAAAATCACGACGCTTCGCGGCTTCTTCAAATAACATATCCTTGTCGCCTTCGACGACAAAACCTTTGTGTCCGCGTGAAACTTTTTTTTCTCTGCGTGGCAAAGAAACGTCCAAATCGTTTCCGATTTTGTAAACCGTGAATGCTTCGCCGACAGCATCAACTTTACCGAAACCTTCTAAAACTTCTCTTAATTTTTGCGGCTCGATACCATAAACCTCAACGTCCCAATCCTTTGGCTCGACGTTCATCAATTCATCACGCACGCAGCCGCCGACGAGCATCGCGCGTCCACCGTTTGCTCGAATTGTTTCGGCAAGTTTTGTGATTTTTTCAGGCAACTTCACTTTATCGTAAAATAAAACAAGATTGAAGAGATAAATCTGCTAAATCCTGATTATCCTGTCAATCTTGTTTGAATTAATTTTATCCCAAACGCTTTTGCAGATAATCTCTCAATTCATCTGTATTGACTCTTTCCTGTTCCCAAGTGTCGCGGTCGCGCACCGTTACGGCTGCGTCTTCTAAAGATTCGTGGTCAACCGTAACGCAGAGCGGCGTGCCGATTTCGTCTTGGCGCGCATACAATTTTCCGATGCCGCCCGTGTCGTCATAAACGGCACGCATCGCGGGCTGCAAATCTTTTTTAATCTGCTTTGCCATCGCAACAATTTCCGGCTTGTTTTTGGCGAGCGGCAAGACGGCGACTTTTATCGGCGCGAGTTCGGGTTTAAGTTTTAAGATGACGCGCATCTCGCCTTTGTCATTTGTTTTTTCCGTGTAAGCGTCCATTAAAACGGCGAGCAGAAGGCGATTTACACCCGCCGCCGGTTCGATGACATACGGATAAAAACGCTCTTTTGTCGCTTCGTCGAAATACGATAAATCTTCCGTCGAGTCTTGATTGAAACGTTTGCCTTCGCGGTCTTCAGGCTTTTTCGAGTGCGTTTTCAAATCAAAATTTGTGCGGTTGGCAATTCCCATTAATTCGTCCCATTGTTTGTCTTCGTCTTCGCGTTCGGGAAAATAGCGATATAAAATGTCGACCGTGCGCTCGGCGTAATGCGCCAACTCTTCGGGCGTTTGCTCATAAAGTTTGAGATTTTCGGGTGAAATTCCCAGAGATTGAAACCATTCCTGGAAACCGTCAATAAATTCCTGATGAATGCGCGGCGCGTCTTCCGGTCGGCAGAAATACTCCATTTCCATCTGCTCAAACTCGCGTGTGCGAAAAATAAAATTTCCAGGCGTAACTTCGTTGCGAAATGATTTGCCGATTTGCGCGATGCCGAACGGCAATTTGCGCCGCGATGTGTCCAGCACATTTTTGAAATTGATAAAAATTCCCTGCGCTGTTTCCGGTCGCAGATAAGCCAAAGCATTTTCATCGTCTTCGGCAGAAACCGCGCCGACGGTTGTTTTAAACATTAAATTAAACTGTTTCGGCTCGGTAAAATCGCATTCGTCTGATTCGCCCGCGTGAACTGACGAATGTTTCGGGCATTGTGAATCCCGTAATTTATCAAGGCGAAATCTGCCTTTGCAAGCACGGCAATCAACGAGCGGATCTGAAAACGTCGTTTCGTGTCCCGAATACTTCCAGACAAGGCGATTTTGGATAATCGAAGAATCCAATCCTTCAATGTCATCGCGCTCATAAACGAGCCAACGCCACCAGCTTTGTTTGATGTTGTTGGCAAGCTCGACTCCGAGCGAGCCGTAATCCCAACTGCTTCCCAAGCCGCCGTAGATTTCCGACGCAGGAAAAACGAAGCCGCGACGTTTTGACAAAGATACAATCGTTTCGATATTCGGTGCTGACATAAATTAGTTCAAAGTTTAGTATTCAAAGTCAACATTCTACAATTAAGATTTAACAATTAACAATTAACCAATATAAAAAGGAGAAGAGAAAACTTATGTCTTCTCTTCCCTCTTTCTCCCATTCTCCTTTTCTTCTTATTGCGGCGCAGGTGGTTGTGTGCCCGGCGGAATTACCAGAATTCATATCTCGTTTTCGGAGGAATCGGCGGTGTCTTATTAAAAAACGAAATATCTGTAAGCCTACGGGTGACTTCTCGGTTTAGTATTTGTTGGGGCAATTTGGCAGATTTTATTAAAAAACCAACAAATATACCAACTTTTTTCGTTCATTTTCTCACTTTTTTACAAATGATAAAATGCCAGCCTTCCACAGTGTAGAAATTAGAATAAACCTGCGTTCCCAGAGTTTATTGAAACTTTTTTGATAAAAAGTTTCATTTCATCTAACCGAATTACTTCATAAAATCCCGATATTAATTTGTAGAATTAAAAGTATTATTTGAATAGGAATTTAATCCTATTTCAAAGCAGCAGCTTTATTCTTTGACTGAAAAGGTTTTGAAAGTTAATCTTTGTAAGTTGTGTATTAGAAATAAAATCTTTCACATATGGAACATATATCCGACCTAATCGAAACTTACGGTATTTACGCGGTGTTTGTACTTTGCACGGTTGAGGGCGATATTACCTTGCTTTTATCCGGCGCAATGGGACACGGCGGTTTTTTCGGACCATACAGTTTTTGGAAAGTTTTTCTTGCGGGAACACTCGGCGGTATGGTCGGCGATATTATCGGTTATACGATTGGGCGGGTTTTCCGCAAGACGGTTACGGATTATCGTTTTTACAAATTAGCGCAGCCCCGCATCGAACGTCTGATAGATAAATTCGGCGGTTTCGCTATTATCATTTCCAAATACATCTATGGTATTCGAGCGGCGATGTGCCTGTCTTACGGTATCGGCAGAATGCCTCTTCCGCGCTTTCTGCTGCTCGACGCTATCAGCTGCGCGCTGTGGGCTTTAATGCTGGCGGGTGTCGGCTACTTCTTCAGCGGCGCAATCACGGGCATCATCGGGGATTTCAAGCAAATCGGCGTTGCGCTGTTTTTTATCGTCCTCGTCGGGGTCATTGTTTTCTATGTCGTCGAGCGTTACTGGCTTTCGGAAAAAGTCGAAGAAGCCAAACCGGAAACAATTCATAAAATCGAAGAAAAGCTGCACAATATCGAAGAAAAGGCGCAGGAAAAACTGCTGGACATCGGCGAGCGGCTGCATTTAACAAATGCGCCGAATAGAGAAGAAAAGGAGAAAAGGAGACAGGGAGACAAGGAGAAGAAACTCGAAGACCGAGAACAATCCGTTACCAAATAATTTTTGCTCATAATACTACGCAAACTCAAATTTTGAATCTTAAACTTTGAATCTTAAACTTTGAACTAACCATTTATGATAATCGAATCGTCTGCTCCGACCAGAGTTGATTTGGCTGGCGGAACAATTGATATTCCGCCGCTTTTTTTGTTTCACGAAAGAGCTTCAACCGTCAATTTTGCCATAAATCTTCTGGCAAAATGCCGCATCGAAACGCGCTCGGACGATAAAATCGTTCTCGAATCAATTGACCGCCGCGAAAAATTTGAAACTTCGCTCGATAAAATCGGTGATTTGGCAATCGAGCCGCGCCTTGAACTGCTTTCAAAGCTCGTCTATTTTTTCAAACCCGAAACCGGTTTTACAATGACGACCGAATCGGAAGCACCGGCGGGCGCGGGGCTTGCGGGTTCTTCGACGCTCAATATCGCCTGCATCGGCGCATTAAATCGCCTCGTCGGAAATCGCTACGCACCCGAAAAATTCATACCGATTGCCGCCAACATCGAAACCCAAGTCATCAAGGTTCCCGCAGGTTTTCAGGATTATTATTCGGCGCAATACGGCGGCACGGCGTGTATCCATTTTCGTCCCGACGGCATCCGGCGC
>DATLXD010000218.1:0-9049 GCA_035575965.1 Pyrinomonadaceae bacterium
ATTCCTACCAAATTCTAAAGTTAAAGTTCAAAGTTAAAGATTCAAGGTATTTCACACCACAACTTTGAACCTTAAACTTTGAACTTTGAATTTTAAAAAATAAGGAGATTTGCCGAAAATGAAAGCATTTACAACCGAAAACATACGCAATCTGGCTGTCATTGGACACGGCGACGCGGGTAAAACCCAGCTTGTCAGTTCCTTGCTGCACGTGGCGGGCGCAACGTCGCGTTGGGGAAAAGTTGCCGAAGGAACGACCGTTACCGATTACGAGGAGGATTCCGTCGAGCGAAAAGTTTCCCTGAACAACAATTTTGCCAATCTCGAACTCAAGGATACGAAAATAAATTTGATTGACACGCCCGGTTACGCCGCGTTTGTATCGCACGCGCGTCCCGCTTTGCGCGTCGCCGATTGCGCTCTGGTCGTCGTTGACGGCGTGAACGGAATTGAAGTTCAAACCGAAAAAACCTGGAGTTACGCCAACGAATTTATGCTGCCGCGTTTTATGGTCATTAACAAACTAGACAAAGAACGCGCCGATTTTGGAAACGCGCTTGACACTGCGGCGCAAAGTTTCGCGCGGTCAATCGTGCCTTTCACGCTGCCGATTGGAAAAGAAGCGGACTTTCGCGGCGTGGTTGATGTCGTTCATCAGAAGGCTTATGAATTCGATGCCGGCGGTAAGGCAAAGGAAATTCCGATTCCCGAAGAAGGACGCGCCGTCGTCGAGGCGACGCGCGAAAGATTGATTGAACTTGTCGCGGAATCCGACGATGAACTGCTCGAAAAATACTTTGAAAACGGCACTTTGGACGAAGCAGACATTTATCCGAATCTGGCAAAGGCAATCGCCAAAAGCAAACTTTGTCCGGTTTACGCCGTTTCGGCGGATACGCTCGTCGGCTTGTCAATCCTGCTCGACCACATTGTCGAATTCGCACCTAATCCGGCAGCTCACGAATCCGAATACGGCTTTGCCAATGCCGAAAAAGACGGCGAGCGAGTAACTCGAAAATACTCGAACAGCGAGCCGTTTTCGGCTTATGTTTTTCGCACGATTGCCGACCCGTTTGCGGGCAGAATCAACGTGATGAAAGTGGTTTCGGGTAAAGTTTCATCCGACGCGACCGTTTATAATTCGAGCCGCGACGCGATGGAAAGACTCGGTGCGCTGCACATTCTGCAGGGTAAAAATTTGGATAAAGTCAACGAAGCGCAAACCGGCGACATCATTGCGGTTGTCAAACTCAAAGAAACGCAAACCGGCGACACGCTTTGCGACCGGGCAAAATCAATCGTCTATCCTCAAGTCGAATACCCGGAAGCCGCCATTTCATTTGCCATCGAGCCGAAATCACGCGCCGACGAAGACAAAATCAGCCAGGCGTTGCACAAGATATTGGAAGAAGACCCAAGCCTGCATTTCGACCGCGACACTCAAACAAAAGAATTCATTTTGAGCGGTTCGGGGCAGCTTCATATCGAAACGATTGTCGACAAATTAAAAAATCGTTATCACGTCGAAGTCGCGCTTCACCCGCCGAAAGTTCCGTATAAAGAAACGATTACAATGCCCGTCGAAGTGCAGGGTCGCCACAAAAAACAATCCGGCGGGCGCGGGCAGTTCGGCGATTGTAAATGTATTTTTGAACCGCGGATGCGCGGAGAAGGTTTTGAGTTTGTCGACAAAATCTTTGGCGGTTCGATTCCGCAAAACTTCCGTCCCGCAATCGAAAAAGGCATTGTCGAAGCGGCACAAGGCGGCGCAATTGCCGGTTATCCGCTCGTTGATTTCAAAGTTACACTGATTGACGGAAGTTATCACACGGTTGATTCGGACGAACACAGTTTCAGAGCGGCGGGCAGGAAAGCGTTTCGCAACGCGATTGAAAAAGCCAAACCGACTCTGCTCGAACCGATTATGGATGTCGAAGTTTTCTGCCCGATGGAAGTATCCGGCGACATTATGGGCGACCTAAACTCCCGACGCGGGCGCGTTTCGGGAATGGATATGCGCGGCAAACAGCAGATTATCAAAGCGCAAGTTCCCTTGTCGGAAATGCTCGATTACCAATCGAAGTTAAATTCAGTAACGCAGGCTCGCGGCTCGTATCATATGCAGTTTTCGCATTATGACCCGCTGCCGGGAAATCTGTCGGCAAAAGTCGTCGAACAGGCACGCGCCGAAGGCAGAATCAGAACGCACGACGAAGACGAGTAATTAAAAAATAAATGTTTCAAATTAAAAGCGATACTGTGTATAATGCGCGGTATCGCTAACTATCTATTGCAGGAGAAGTCTTTTCAAAATGGCTGATAATGAAATTAACTTTGAAGAAGTTTTATTGAAGCATAGCGTTTCCGTCAGAGAGATGGCACTGAAAATTCAAGATGTTGATAATGACCTTCAAAATCCCGATGATGAAGGCGCAGAGAGCCAAAGGAAACCGAATTTTGCCTTTTTCCTTGGCGCGGGAGCTTCTTATAAATCGGGAATCAAACTCGCTAGTCAAATGATGGAAGACTTTAAGGAAAGAATTTTCGTTCGTGATTGCCCTGAATTAGTAACAAAAGAAGAAAAAGATAAATGGCTTAACGAACAGTCTTGGTATTGTGACGCGGAAAATAAATATAGCTGTCTTTTTGAAAGGTATGACGACAAAAAAATCGGCAGGCAGCGCTACATCGAAAGGCTTTTAAGGAAAGCCAAAAAACCGTCTTTCGGTTATTTGATGTTGTCCTATCTGCTTGCCAACAACTACGTCAACACAATTTTAACCACTAATTTTGATGATCTAGCTTATATCTCCTGCGTTAGTTTTACCGGTATTCGTCCGATTATTTACGCTTACGGTATTCAGGCTTCGGAAATGCGCCTTTATTCTTCACGACCGAAAATTCTTAAACTTCACGGAGATTTTTTGTATTCCAAAATCATCAACACTTCGGATGAGATGGAAAGAATGTTTTCTGATTATAATTTACCAGTTCAAAATTCCGCATTGATTGACAAACTGAAAGAAATAACATCGCTCGATTTCAATATGACGCAGCAAACAAAGCAGATTCTTAACCAGCACAGTTTGGTCGTCGTCGGTTATAGCGGAAACGATAAAACTATTCTTAAAATTTTAGAAGATATTGATCCGGAAAATAATTTTTATTGGTGTTATCGAAAATCAGAAGTGCCAAATCAGAAAGTTTTGAAACTGATTTTAGAAAAACGCGGAAAATTAGTGGCGATTGACGGCTTTGACGAAATGATGTCGGGAATCGAAAAGGTCATTAGTCTCAAACCTGACAAACTTTTTACCAATTTTGAAACTCAAATAGAAGACGCTAAAGAATCGATTGCCGCCTATAATCCAGATTACATAAAAAACTTCGTCAGCCAACTTGTCAAAGAAGACAAAGAGGAAACTGAAAAATCCGAACAGACAGCACAGACATCCTCTGACGAAACATTATCTTCCGATTATGTCAAACTTTTTTATCAGGCTTTGGACGCTCAAAATAAAGGCAAAAAAGCCGAAGCCGAAAGTTTGTATAAAAAAGTCATTAAACTGAATCCTAATTTCGCAGTCGCCTATTACAATCTAGGTGTTCTACTGGCAGACGATCAATCAAGAGCAGCCGAAGCCGAAGAGTTTTGTCGCAAAGTTATTGAGCTTAATCCTAATGAAGTTGATGCTTACGATAATCTTGTCTTTCTACTTGGCAAAGATGAATCTCGAACGGCTGAAGCAATAGATTATTGTCGAAAAGTTATCGAACTTCGACCTAATGATGCAAATGCTTATAATAATCTCGGCATTTTATTAAAGAGAGATGAATCTCGATTAGCTGAAGTAGAAGCAGCTTATCGCAAAGCAATCGAACTCAAGCCCGATTACGCAACGGCTTATAACGATCTCGGTATTTTACTTGCGAATGACGAATCTCAATTGGTTGAAGCTGAAAAATGTTATCGAGAAGCGATTAATCTTAATGCCAGCTTTGCGGAGGCATATTATAATCTTGGAGTTTTACTATCTAGAGATAAATTTAGATTAGCCGAGGCGGAAAATTATTATCGAGAAGCGATTAAATACAAACCTGATAATGCCAATGCTTTTTATCAACTTGGCAGACTCATCGCACAAGACGATTCTCGATTAGCCGAAGCCGAAAAATGTTACCGTGAAGCGATTAGACTCAATCCGCACGACGGTGATATTTACTATAGCCTTATTTTCCTGTTGAATTTCCAAGGAAACCGTATTTTGGATATTTTTAAGGTTTGCGAAGCGGCTTCGTCTAATAATATTCAGCACGTCAATCTTTTCCTTTATCAGGCGATGCTTTATAAAGTGGATGACGAAAACAGATCTACTCATTACGCAAAAGCGGCTGAAAAATTAATAAAAGATAACGAATGGTATGCTTTAGCTTGTTTGAATTCGATTCGCAATAATAATGCGGAGGCACTTCGGTATTTAGAGTTAGCCGTAAATGATTTCCCTGCCAGAAAAGAAAACGCGAAAACGGAAATATACTTTGCCGCAATACGCGATAAGCCGCAATTTAAGGCACTTGTCGAAAAGGCGGAAAAAGAATCTGAAATAGCGAGCGATACATTTAATTCTGATAAAAACGAGGAAAACTATCGAAAAGCTATTGAACTCAATCCTGAAGCGGCGGAGAATTATTTTAATCTGGCGAATCTGCTAACAAACAATAAATCTCGTCTCCCTGAAGCCGAAGAATTACTCCGCAAGGCAATCGAAATCAATCCGAATTTCGCAGATGCTTATTATAATCTAGGGGATTTGCTGGATGCTGATGAAACTCGTTTTGAAGAGGCGGAAGAATGTTTTCAAAAGGTAATTGAACTCAATCCAAAATATTCGAGTGCTTATAACGGTCTTGGCAATTTATTCTCCAAAGACAAATCTAGATTGGCTGAAGCGGAGAAAATGCTTCTGAAAGCCATCTCTCTGTCTCCGACAACCGGCTGCTTTTTTAATAATTTAGGAATGTTATATTCTGAACAAAATAATAATACGCAAGCATTCGGTTACATAACAAAAGGTATTGCCCTCGATACAGAATGTCCAAATCATTTGCCTTCTCTAGCTCACGTTTATAAAAAACTCGATAAAAATCTTGAAATGCAAAAAACAATCGACGAGGCAAAAAATATAATAAAAAAAGATGATTGGTATCATTTAGCGATGCTAGAATCAATCCAAGAAAATAAAGATGAAGCCCTTAAATATTTGGCGAAGGCGATTGAAGCGGATCCGTCATCTGGATTCGGGGCAAAATTTGACATTCAGTTTGATTGGATACGCGACGACCCACGATTTCAGGAACTTATTGGATGATGCTAATAAGTGGAAATAAAGGCACGCGGCTCGTATCATATGCAGTTTTCGCATTACGACCCGCTGCCGGGAAATCTGTCGGCAAAAGTCGTCGAACAAGCCCGTGCCGAAGGCAGAATCAGAACACACGAGGAAGACGAATAAGCCAATTAAGAATTACAAATGTTTGAATTTCCTTAAATTCTTAATTCGTAATTCTTAATTCGTAATTATCTGATCCCTTGTCCGAATTGTTCCGTTCCGAACGTGCCGATGCCGTTTAAGCGGAAGCTAAAGACGAAGCGGTTTTCGCGGCGGACACCGACGTTAAAAGTGTAATACTGCATCGTTACGGCGCAGCAGTCATAAGCGTAGCCGAGCGTGTAAAGCGAACTGATAAGCGGCGTGCTTTGGAGTGCGCGGCGGTTTTCAAAATCAAAAAACAGAGATGTTCCGCCGTAAAAACCCTTGTCGCGGTTGCCGACGAAAACCGAAGGACTCCATTGCGAGCCGCGCAGAGTTCCCGCTTCCTTACCGCTTGGGTCGGCGTATTGTTGCAGCGACGGAATCAAGGTAACGGCACGAGTGTAGTAAAAGGTTTGAAAGATTTTCAAGAATTTAGTGTCGTAGCCGACGGTTGCCGAAATATCGCGCAGACCGTCGCCCTGAAAACCTAAATCCATTCGGGAATTGACGAAAATCGTTCTTTGCGGGCGATACGTCGCGTCAATATTGAGCGGCGAAAATCTTCGCGGCACGCCGCCGAAGGTGTAAAAGCTGAGCGCGGTGACCGGCGCGATCTGGTTTCGCTGACCGGGAACGAGCGCGCCGCCGAAATCTTTGTCGAAAAAGTATTTCCCGCGCACCGTCAAAGTAAAAATTTCATACGGCTGGACGGACAGCGAATCTTTTTTTGCGCCGTTATCTTCCTGTAAAAGACGCTTTTGAGCTTCTTCGGTAACGGCTTGCGTGTATTTGCGCGTGTAAAAACGGTTGGTCACGCCGTATTCGATTTCGTTGGTGTCGCTTTGCGTGTCCGTGTAGTCGAACCGGATTACGCGGTTGAAATTATCGACGCCTTTGATAAAACGGTAAGTCAGAAATGGTTCGATGACGTGACGAAAACGAAATGCGCCGTTTTCTTTGAAATAGTTTTTCGCCAGCGCGGTCGGTCTTAAATCTAATTCTAATTCGCCGTATTTGCGAATAATGTCGCGCCCGACGACCTGCCGCATATCGTTGAGCGAGTTTGAATAATAATTGACTCGCATTCCGGCGGTCGCCGTTAAAGAGAAATATCTATTATAAAACGGAACGGAAACTTGCGGGTGAATGTCAAAACGCTGATTGACGGCGGGCGTCACAATCGGGTCGCTTCCGGTTGTCGAGCGATAAAGCGCAACGTCGTCAACGTCTTCGCGCCGACTCACCGCTTCCACACTTGTTTTAAAGGAAAAATACGCGCTTTTCCAAAAACTAAGCCGCGACGGACGTTTTTCAAATTCGATGCTCGGCAAATTGCGTGTTTTGACGCGGACGTTCGGAATTGAAATCACCTGCGAGCGTGCCAAAACATTTAAGGTATAATTGCTCCAGCTTTTGTTGACATACGCCTGCGAAACTTCAATCGGCGAGATAACCTGCTGAATGCCGTCGGAAAAAACCTGGCGAAACGCGAGACTCGATGTCAGTCGCACATTCGCCACTGCCGTAAAACCGTTCGGAAAATACTGTACGCCGTCCGCATAAATGAGACTTCCACCTTGGTCTGGATGGTCTGCGTCTACTTTGTGTCCTAAAATTCTGTCTTGAACAACGTAAAATCCGATATTGAAAAACGAGCGCGAATTGGCGCGAGTTCGCAAATCTAATCCGTAACCGAAACCGCGTGAACTGTATAAATCGCCGCGAAATGTAACATCGGCGGAACGCCCTAAAGTTTTGTAATAAGCGGTTGAAAGACGCAGACCTTTGTTGCCGGAAGAACTGAAAGTCGGCGTTAAAAAGCCGGAAGCGCGATCGCGTTTTTTTATCGGAATCGAAGCAAACGGCACGGGAAGAATCGGCACGTTTTTGATGCGAAACTTGGCATTTTTCAATTTGATACGGTCGTTGGTTCTGACAACCGCTTCATCAGCCGTAAAACTCCATTTCGGAACATTATCTTCGCAAGCCGTAAATTGTCCTTTCGTAATGACAATCTCGTTTAGACTGACTCTTTCGACGCGGTCGGCGGTAAAATAAAATACCGTGCCGTCGTTTGTCTGGTTGGTAAAACCCGTCGAATCGACAAAATAACCGAGTTTTGTGCGATAGTTAAATTCACCCGTGCTGCCCGTAATGCGCTGGTCTTCGCCCTGGTCGAAAATGACGCTGCCTTCGGCAACCATTCGCCCTTCAGCTTCATAGAACGTAATTTTATCGGCTTGCAAGCGGTAAATGCCGTAATGCACGTCAACATTTCCGGTATGCACGACGACGCGCTTTCCCTCTTCACCTTCGGATGTTATTTTATCGTAGACAACATCAAGGTCGCCGTCGCCAACTCCTTCCGTATTATTTGTTTCTTGTTTGCGTTTCGGTGCTTTGATGTCTTGTTCGGGCGCGACCGGATTGACATTTGGCGTATCGGTCATCGGGTTTGAAACCTGCTTGTCAACCGGATTCGTCTCCTGTGCATTTGTCGTAAATGCAAACAGTAGAACAAGGAAAACAATGGATTTTAACGATTTATGAAGACGCATTCGATTAAATACAAAGCAATTTGATGCTATCACGAATTTAGTGGTAAATGGTAAATGGTAAATGGTAAATTAAAGACAATTTTTTTACATTTACCATTTACCACTTACCGTTATTTACTTATGAAGCCATATGTTTTAGTTGTCGAAGACGAAGAATTGATGCGCATGATTTTAAGGCAGTTGCTCGAAGACGAAGGTTTTCGGGTTTTAACTGCCGACAGCGCGGAAAATGCTTTGACGCTTTTTGCGGGCGAAGAGATAGCCGTAACTTTAACCGATATAAAAATGGCTGGAATGGACGGGCTGGAACTGCTCGACCAAATAAAGACCATTGACGAAGAAGCGATTGTGATAATTATGACGGCGTATTCCTCTGTTGATTCGGCAATTGCCGCACTTCGCAAAGGCGCATACGATTATGTGACAAAACCTTTTGTCAATGAAGATTTGCTGCAAACGGTAAAGAACGCCGTGCGGACAAAAGAGCTTTTTCGTGAAAATCGAAATTTGCGCCGCGAACTCGTTAAAAAATACAGTTTTTCGGAAATCGTCGGCACGAGCGAAATTCTGCAAAATGTTTTTCGGATTGTCGAAAAAGTTGCCGACACCGACGCGAGTATTTTAATCGAAGGCGAGAGCGGCACGGGCAAAGAACTCATTGCACGTTCGATTCACTTTAAGAGCCGCCGCGCCGCCAAACCTTTTCTCGCCGTAAATTGCGGCGCACTGCCAGAAAGTCTTTTGGAATCAGAACTTTTCGGACACGCCAAAGGCGCATTCACCGGCGCAACCGCCGACAAAAAAGGTCTTTTTCGCTCGGCGGACGGCGGAACAATTCTTTTAGACGAAATCGGCGAAATGCCGGCGGTGCTGCAGGTCAAACTCCTGCGCGCTTTGCAGGAACACGAAGTTACGCCCGTCGGCTCGTCCGCGCCGGTTAAATTCGACGCTCGAATC
>DATLXD010000219.1:0-2426 GCA_035575965.1 Pyrinomonadaceae bacterium
CGGATGGCTGCATAAGACGCAAAACGACGGCGACAATCAGCGTCATTGCCAGTAAGATTGCCCACGCGCCGAGCGCGGTTGTCCACGCCCACGACCATTTACCGCGAAAAACGCCCATCAAAGTTCCAATCGCTAATCCGAACGCCGTAAAAATGCCGATTGCCGCAAGGAATTTTCCTTCACGCAAAAACGACAGTATTTTTCCGGGTAGAAATGTGACGAATTCGACAATGAGAAGCGGAATACTCTTCAAATCGCTCCACAGAGATTTTGTTTCGCTTCCCGCGCCGACCAACAAAACGCCGCGCTGCATAATAAATAAATTAAAAATCGCCGACAAAACCGAGATAAGTACCGAGACAGCAAACGCCTTCTGTCTGGCGTTGTTGACGGAAGCAGCAAAGATATTGTTGAAAAAATGTTCCTGTGAATAATGTGTGATGTATTCGACGGTGTGGCTAAAAACGGGAAGCGAAAGCGTTACAATCAGCGTCGCCAGCCAAGACGGTTCGGCGCGGCGAAATGACTGCACGAGCGCGCCTGAAATGCCGGACGTAAAAAAACGAAAAGCTAACTCGACAAGAACCGCCGTTAAGGTAACAATCCAGCTTTCCCTGCTCACCTTATAAACCGTAAAATAAAATGATGCCCGAAGTATCGCGCCGAGCAGAGCGGATTTCCAGTTCCAGCGCGTGATAATTTGCAACGGATGCTGGAAAAGACTCAGAAAAACGTCGCCGACGGAAATTGATTCGTCGTGAACGTTTTCCAAGTTTTCCGCGTCGGCAACTGATTGATGAATTTCGGTAGCGGAAGTTGTCATTCGTTTCTATCAAAAAAATTATCTGCTTTATCGCAAGGCATAACATTCGTCGTAGCCTCGATATACACTCTCAAAAACCGTATCCCACGAACGCGACATTGCAAATTCACGCGAAGCCCGTTTCATTGTCGCTAACCTTTCGGGATTGTTCATTAGCTCAAGCGAAAATTTTACAAAATCGTTAAAGTTTTCGGCAATAAAACCCGTTTCATTGTGCCGGACGATAAATTTCGGTCCACCTTGCCCGGTGACAATTGACGGAACACCGGAAGCGTTGGCTTCCTGCACGACATTGCCAAAAGCATCGGTTTCAGACGGAAACACGAAAACGTCCATATTAGCATACGCTTCCGATAATTTCTCGCCATCCAGAAAACCTGTAATTTCGACTTGTTTCAGATTTTTTTCCAGAAATTTGCGCTCGTTGCCCTCGCCGACGATTAAAAATTTAAAGTTTGTTTTGCCGGCACTTATCAATTCCTTTTCCAAATCAACCAGCATCCGGACATTTTTTTCAGCGCGAAGTCTGCCGACAAACCCAAACCGGAAAACACCATCGTTGACTGTTCTTTTGGTAGGCGAAAAAATTTCAGTGTCGACGCCGCGCGTCATCAAAAAAGCCTTGCGATTTGTGCCTTTGCCAAGCAGGTCAACCAATTCCTGATTCGGAGCAAGCACGACTTTCGGCATTTTATAATAAAGAACCGAGCCGTCCAAAATTTTCCTCTCGGCAAAATTCGTAACTGTAGAAACGGCTGAATCGGGCATAAAGCGAAACATTTTTGCCAGCCGATGAGCGGCGAATTCGTGAAGATTCGTGTGCCACGAACCGAGTATCGGAAGCTGCATTTTCCAGCCCAAATACGCGCCTACAATGCTCACATCATTCAAGCCGGTGATGTGCAGAACGTCAGGACGAAACTTTATTAATTCTCGAAGAACGCGGCTCGTGTGGCGTTGGAAAAGCGGGTCATAAGCCAAATCTTCGTCCAATTTAAAGGAAACGGACGAGCGTTTGAGCGATAAATAAGTAACGCTTCCGTCCTGACTTAATCCGGTTTTTTCCCCGGCGTGAATACACAAAAAAGGATAGCCGTTTTTTTTGGCATACCCGACTAATCTTCGGCTTGTCATCGCCGCGCCGTTGACTTCCAGATACGAATCAGGGAAAAAAGCGACGCGCAGAATTTTTTTCACAACTATTAAAAGTAAATTGACAGTTGCTTATTATTTGGAAGCAACTGTCAAAGTAAAGGAGTAATTATATCTTATAAATTAGCCAAAGCGAAATACGTTCGATTCTCGTTCGCTGTCGAAGAAATTTATGTAAATCTTGGTCATTAAATTTGCCGGGAAATTAAATTGATAACTTCCGTGCTTGCGATTGCACCGCCGTAATCGCTACCGCGTCGACAATATCTTCGGCTTTGCAGCCGCGTGAAAGGTCGTTGCAAGGTTTGTCCAAACCTTGCAGAATCGGTCCGATTGCCGTTCCGCCGGTTAATCTTTCGGTCAATTTATAAGCAATGTTTCCGGCGTTCAAATCAGGAAAAATTAAAACGTTGGCTCTTCCCGCGACATTTGAGCCTTGCGCTTTCGATTG
>DATLXD010000220.1:0-2635 GCA_035575965.1 Pyrinomonadaceae bacterium
TATGACCTGCGAAACGGACTGCTCGATTTCGGCAGAACGCTTTCGGCGACAACCACACTCGAACCGCTTCTCAATGCTTTGACCGAACGCTTGCGGCAAGTGCTTGATGTCGAAAAAGTAGCGATTTTTATCGAAGAAGAAAATCGGGCGGAAAATTATCGGCTTGCCAAATCAATCGGCGTGAGTGCAAATTACAGAATACCGAGTGATTTTCGTCAAATGATACGCCAAAAATCAGCCGGAAGCGGTGTCGTCCGCGCTGACGAACTCGAATCGTTCGACGAAGAAATCGTCATCAAAGTTCCGCATGAAAAAATTGAAGTCAAAGGCATCGTCGGAAAAATCGAAGGAAAAATCGAGCAATTCGGCAGAAACGGTAAAAACATTCAACGCCAGGAACTGCATTATTTTGTGCCGTGTGTTGCGCGTGGAAAAATGGTCGCGGTTATCGGTTTGGGACGCGCTTCTGACGGCTCGCTTTTATCGAGCGAAGATTTAGAAATTTTGCAGACCATCTCCGGTTACGTCGCCGTTGCCGTCGAAAATAGTTTGCTTTATCAGGAACAGGAAAAACGCGCCGAGGAGCTGGAATTACTCAAAGAATTTAACGAATCAATCGTCGAATCGGTTAACGTCGGCTTACTCGCAGTTGACGAAAACGGAAGAATCACGCGCTGTAATTCGACTTTCGAAGAAATGATGAATTCCAGCCGCGAGCAAACCATAGGCAAACTCATCGAAGAAATTTTCGACGAAAGTTTTGCTTTGAATCTGGAAACCATTCTGGGCAAATCGCGCTGGCATCTGACCGAAATTCGGAATGCCTACAAACTTTTAACCACCGATTTCAAAGGTAAATCCTTGATTCTAAATGTTGCCATCGCGCCGCTTCGTTCGGTTTCCCACAACCAGACTGGTGCGATTATCGTATTTGAAAATGTAACTTCGCGTATCAAACTGGAAGAAACTTTACAGCAGAGCGAAAAACTTTCAAGCATCGGATTGCTCGCCGCCGGTGTCGCGCACGAAGTCAACACGCCGCTCACAGGAGTTTCCAGCTACACGCAAATGCTTCTCGGAATGATTCCCGAAACCGACCCGAAACACGCGCTTCTGCAAAAAGTCCAAAAACAAACCGACCGCGCGTCAAACATTGTCGGCAATCTGCTCAATTTTTCACGCACCGGAAACGCTGCGGAATTTACCGAGATTGATATAAACAAACTGCTCGACGACACGCTTCAACTGCTTGAGCCGCAACTTAGAAAATCGCAAGTCGAAATCGTCAAAAATTACGCCGATGTTCCGCCTAAAATTTTCGGTAGCGCGGGAAAATTGCAGCAGGTTTTTACAAATTTAATCATCAACGCGCGTGATGCAATGCTTGGCGGCGATATTACATTGACTACATCTATTGAAAATGAAGAAGTTGTTATTGAAGTTTCCGATACGGGAACGGGTATCGAAGCGGAAAATCTAAACAAGATTTTTGACCCGTTTTTCACAACCAAGGCGGTCGGAAGCGGAACGGGTTTAGGTTTAGCGGTTTCCTACGGCATCGTTCAGGAACACGCGGGAACGATTGAAGCCGCAAGCGAAGTCGGACAGGGAACGACGTTTCGCCTCGTGTTTCCGATTGCTCAAAATCAACAACGTCAACGCGCTGTTAGTTAATTAAACCTAAAGTAACCGGACAGATTTATTTTATAGACACTCTGTCCTTAAATTTAATTTTGTATTGGCTGCCGATTTCATTCAATATCTTTTTGACCGCCGCCGTCAGTTTCTCAAACGAAGCGTACGCTTCTGGCTTGAGCCATTCGTATTTCATTTTGCGCCACAGTCTTTCAATCAAGTTCAAGTGTGGCGAATAGGTCGGTAGAAAGAAGATATACAAGTTTTTCTCTTCCCATTTCGCTAGTTTGCTCCGCACCAGACGCGAGCGGCGAATCCGTGCATTGTCCAGAACTAGAACGCGCGGTTTGACCAACTTCTCCGGTGTCCATTGCTCGATGCAATCGACGACAAACTGTGCGTTAACCGAACTCTCGCTCCTCCACATCCGCGCCTCATTAGCTCGATCCAGGAAACCGAACACCGAAAGGCGTTTGCCTTGCTCCGGCGTGAGGCGAATCTCTTCGCCTCGGAACTGCCAGGCAATATCGGCTTTCTGCCCCGTCCCGGCAAATCCCTTAACCCGACGATGCCGCCTTCTTCCCAATGCTTCAGCCAACTGTAAATGCTTATCAAAGAGAGGCGAAAAACCTTCGCTAAATCTTTGACCTCGTAGTTCTCAACGCTTAACAACAGACAATGACGCCGCTCACGGAAAAGATGGCTTTTGCCGTTTTTCATCCCTTCCTGTAATGTAATGTTTTCTGCTTCGCTCAATTGAATAAATTTCTTTTGCACAAAGAGAAGAATACAGGAAATTCAAATATCTATAAATCTATTCTGTCCGATTATTTTATTGCCGTGAAATATTTTTCAAAGCCGACCGAACGGCTTCGATGGTTTTATCGAAGTCTCGCTTGTTGTGCGCGGCTGACACAAAACACGCTTCAAACTGCGACGGCGGAAGATAAATTCCGCTTTCAAGCATTTGATTAAAATACGCCGCAAAAAGTTTTGTGTC
>DATLXD010000221.1:0-15812 GCA_035575965.1 Pyrinomonadaceae bacterium
CCCAAATCGAGCCGAGCGATTTCATTTGCCACGCGCAAGCCGTATTCGATGTTCCCGCGTTCGATTTCATTGGGCTTTCGCACGGTTAAAACGCCTTCTTGCGCGAGTTGGTCTTGAATAAAATACGTCGAATCAATCAATTCGATTCCTTCTTTCGACATCTCGTCGGCAACACCACTAATTAGCGCGTCCGTATTTCTCTGCGGTAAATTCCAGAGCATTTTCACCATTCGCAAATCCGGCAACGCGCCGGAAAATATCTGAACGTGCTTGACTTGACCAGCCATTATCACTTTTTCAACCGCTTCTTTTTTGAAGAAGGAAATCATTTTGCCGAGTTGTCCGATGCCAACCCAAACAACTTTTTCAGCAACTTCCTCAATGCGTTTGTCGGTTTCTTCTTTTATAGCAACAACTGCCAAAGACGCGCCTTGTTTTTTCGCGCCTTCGACGACGAGAAATGGAAATTCGCCGTTTCCGGCAATCAAACCGAATTTCATAAATTACTTTTAAGATTACAGAAGTTTTCAACCAAGAGTAACTATTAAAACAAGTGCGATAAAATTAGTTTTCAATCGAGCAAGCTACTAATTTTCAGTTGAGAGTTTCACCATTTCAACGGCGACTTGCGCGGCGATTGCCGCGTTGTTTTCGAGCAGCGCGATGTTTGCCGCGAGCGTTTTGCCCGCGCTTCGCGTCGCCATCTGCGCAAGCAGAAACGGCGTGATTTCTTTTCCTTTAACCTTTTGTTTTTCCGCCAAAGCAAGCGCGTCAGACAGAATTTTCTCTATTTCTTCAGCTTCTATCTCAAATTCTTTTGGAACGGGAACGGTTAAAAGAATCGCATTTTGTAAATTTAGTTTGTCACGCGCCCGCGCAACTTCGGCAACTTCCCGCGCGGTTTCAACCGTTTCATCAACCAACAAGCCGCTTTTTCGTGAATAAAACGCGGGTAATTCATCACACCCGAAACCCAAAATCGTTATACCAAAAGTTTCGAGCCATTCGCGCGTCGCGGGCAAATCCAAAACAATTTTCGCGCCTGAACAAACAACCGTTATCGGAGTTTGCGCGAGTTCCAGCAAATCCGCCGAAACATCAGCTGAGAAACCGCGATGAACGCCGCCGATGCCGCCCGTCGCAAAAACTTTTATTCCCGCGCGGTGTGCAATAAAAGAGGTTGTCGCAACAGTTGTCGCACAGTTTAATTTTCTACCGACGGCAATTGGCAAATCGCGCCGCGATATTTTTCGGATATTTTTATCGGTAGCGAGTTGTTCGATTTGATTTTGGTTTAAGCCGACACAAAATTCGCCGTCGAAAACAGCAATCGTCGCGGGAATTACCCCGTTTTCGCGCGCGATTCTTTCTAAATTTCTGGCGGTTTCAAGATTTTTCGGATACGGCAAACCGTGAGCGATGACGGTTGATTCGAGCGCGATGATTGGCTTTTTCTTGCGCAAAGCGTCGGCGACTTCTTCGTTAAAATTCATTTTAAGTGAATTGTAAATCGTAAATCGTAAATCGTAAATCGTAAGAAACTACAATTAACTATTTACGATTTACTTAATCATTTTTCCAATCCGGTCGAGGCGCGGATTGGTGATGCAGCCGAGCATACTTCCGCCTGATGCGCTTCTATCACACGACCAATAAACGAACATTGCGCGTCCGACTACCAAATTGCGCCCGACAAATCCCCAATAACGACTGTCTTCGCTGTTATTTCGGTTGTCGCCCATCACAAAATAAGAATCTTCGGGAACTTGCATAACCTTTCCGGGAACCGCGAAATTCATATCGTCCGTAACCACCGAGACGTTACGTTTAGCAGCTGTCATTGATTTTTCGGAATACATCACGTCGTAAGTTTCATCGGGCTGGCGCGGTTCTGCGTCGGCGGTTTTTGCGGCGGTTTCAACGTATGGATTCGCTGAAACAAGGCGATGTTCCGGCAAAAGTTGTCCGTTGATATAAACGCGGTTATCGCGGAATTCGACGGTTTCGCCCGGCAGACCAATGACTCTTTTAACGTAATTGACTTGATACGGGACGATTCCTCTTTCCTGGTCGCGGTCTGAACCGTCTCGAAAACCGGGATATTTGAAAACAATCACATCGCCGCGCCTAATGTCGCGTTGTGGTAGAAACGGAAGCGGGTTACCGCTCGGCGCAAAGATAAATTTATTAACCAGCAGATAATCGCCGACGAGAATCGTATTCTGCATCGAGCCGGTCGGAACGGTAACAGCTTGCAAGATAAACGTCATTCCGAAAATCGCCATAATTAGTGTTACGACAAATGATTCAAAATACTCGCGTGCAACGCTTTTCGGCGGTCCGAGCGGTTTGTTTTCCGATGTTTTGACAACTTTTTTTTCGTTCATAATATAACTGAGTTAAATTTCGAGAGAACAAATCTAACTTTCTTTTACGCTTTCGGTTTTCGATTTGTTTAGTTTCTTCAAAACGAGGCTCGCCGCCGTCATTTCGGCTGATTTTATTGAATTGCCCGTGCCTTGCACTCGTCCGTTTTCCCATACTGCTTCGACAAGGAATTTTCTTTCGTGCGGCGGACCTTCGGTTTTTATCAAAGCGTAAGTCGGCGCGGCGAGTTTCTGCGCCTGTAAAGTTTCCTGAAGCAGAGTTTTATAATCGAGCGAAGCCCGCGGCGACGCGCTGTGAAATTCTTCCGCAAAAATTCGATTGATAAAAGCCCGCGCCGAAATATAACCGCTGTCGAAGAAAATCGCCGCAATAATCGCTTCCAGAGTGTTTGCCAGAAGTGCCTGCTTACGCCTGCCGCCGGTTTTTTCTTCGCCGCGCCCGACGCGCATAAACTTTCCCAAGCCCAGATTTTTGGCAAGCGTCGCCAATGTTTCCGCGCTGACTAGACGATGCTTCATCAAAGTCAAATCGCCTTCGCTCAATTCGGGATGGCGAATATAAAGCTGTTCGGCAACCGCTAAGCCAAGCACCGAATCGCCGACAAATTCGAGCGACTCATTTTGCAGGCGGCGAATTTCCTTTTCATTGCCGAAGGGAATTTTCTCGCTCGCCCAAGACCTGTGCGTAACGGCGCGTTCGAGCAAAGCCAAATCCGCGAATTGATAGCTGATAAGCCTTTCCAAACTTCCGAGATTCTCCGGCATAGAACGCTAATTTTAGGGATATTGTGCTGAAAAAGAAAGTCGGACGCATAAAATTTTACGTCCGACTTTCTTTTTTGAAACCATTTTTGAGTTAGAAACTAGCGAGTTCCTTTCTTTTTCGGTGCCGGTTTTTTAGCCGGAGTTTTGGGTTTGGCACTTGTTCCGCTCGGCGTAGTTTTAGTATCGGTAGTCGCGCTGGATTTTGTGGTCGCCGATTTTGTCATACCGGTCGTGCTTGCCGAACTTGCCGAAGTGTCGTCGCTGGTCATTGCCGCCTGTTTTGTCGCGCCTGAAGTTGTCGTCGCTGCTGGAGTCGCTTCTACTACGGGAGTAATTGCCGTCATTGGGTCGGGCAGCGGTTTGCTCATTACACTGGCTACAAATGTGTCTATACCGTCGGTTTTACCGCTGTAACGAAAAGCGTATAATTCTTTTAGTTTGGTATACAAACCAGTTGCGTAAGCCTGGTTTTTCGGGTCGGCTTTTGCCAGCGAATATGCTCTGGCGTAAGCGTCAATCGAGCGGTCGGCATAACCTTTCTGCACGCCTAACATTGCAATCGTTTCAGGCGTGTCTTTATCGCCTGCCGCAGTAATTGCCTTTTGACGTTCGCTGTCCATCCGAATCGCTTCGTCCAAATACCATGCGCCGATTGTTTGATAAACGAACGGATTGGCTTTGCTGAAAGCGTTGTATTGCGTTGATTTGTAAAGATAAGGAAGTGCTTCCTTCTTCTTAGCCGCATCAGTCTTTCCCTGACGGTAATACAAAATATAACCGATGTTGTAATTCATCAAACCGAGTGCGTTATCCTTGCCACTGAATTTGTCGGTTTTATACGAATACTGCTTGACACCGTAATCACCTGTTTTAGAGGGTTTGTTCGCTTCAATTTGCTGAATCGCCATTTTTGCATAAGTAACAGTGTCGTTATTAAAAGTATCAACCGGCGGATTAGCAACCGTCTGGTCAAAACCCGCGCTTGCCAACGTAAGTGTTACATCAAGAAAATCCGGTTCTTGACCAAGAATCTGTTTTCCGGTTGAAAAAATGTCGGCGGTTTTACTTCCTTCGACAGCCTTGTCGAAGTTTGTGTAAAGAGTGCCTGTAGCAGCAACCTTTTTTTCGCCCTCAATACGTTTTTCCATTGCCGGAATATTTGTGTTGAGATAATCAACAATTGTCTTATCATCCGCACAAGCTCCATATTTTCCTACATACTGTTTTCCGGCATCAATAGCAACTTGTCTTTTTTCAACTGTCTTGTCAGCAAAATTATCCGTAAATTGTTTATACAAGGCTTGTTTGGCTTCAACTTCAGCGCAAACATCCTGCGCGAAAACTGATACTGCCGAAACAGCTGACATAATTATTCCAAGCATCAAAACTCTAAAAATGGTTTTCATTAAAGTATTTCCTCCAAGCATCTTTTTACTTAAAATTCTTCAAAATCAGGAACGACCGAACAATTCCGCGTTTTGCGAAACTCTGATGAATCGTTCAAAAAAAGAGTTGCCACTTTTTGCTTTTTAAGCAAACTAATTTTCCCCGAAAATTAAGCTGACAAAAACTTTTGTTCGATTGATTAAGAATTAAATAATCACGCAGATTAAAGGATTGTGTCAAGCGAAAGACGAAAGAGTGCGCGAAAAAATTAACTCCTTAAAATATCCGCCTCTAAAACAGTATTTTAAGGAGTTAATTTGATGCGTTTGAACTGGTCTTTATTATAAATTATAAAGTTACTTGTTTGTTACAATTCGCGGGCGCGTCACTTCGTCTCGCGGGCGCGTCGCTTCGTCTTGCGGCTTTCTTACGTTTATCACAACAGTCGGAAACAAAGCGGAAGATTTTTCGCCTGCCTTGACCACATTTTTCCGTACAGGTTTCGGAGCAGTAACTTCTTGCGCTGTCTGCCCGACGATAATTTCCTTTTCATCCGGCACTACTTCTTTTGCGGCTGTGTCGTTGTCTTCCGAAACTTCGCCTGCGATTTCGTCTATCTGCGCCGAAGTTTTGGCGTTAATCTGCGGCTGCGCTTTTGTTTCCAGCGCAAGTTTGGCGATATTCTCGACACGCTTCGCGCGAATACGCAAGCGCAATGCCTGATAAATTTTACCCGCAACGGCGGCGGCGTGTCTTCCGCGTTCGGATTGCCCGCGCGTGATAACGACAACGGCGTATTGCGGATTTTCAATCGGCGCAACCGATGTGAAAAGCCCGACCCAACTGCCGTCCGCGATACACGAACCCGTTTTGCCCGCCACACCCATCGAAGAATCAACACCACGCCGTGCCGTTCCGTAAGTCGCCGCGCCGACCATTCCCGGCAAGACTCCTTGCAGAGAAGTCTGCGGAAGATTGATTTGACGGCGCAGCGTTCCGCGAAAATTTGTTCGCTCAAATGTGGTGCGCGGAACGTGCGGAACGATAACTTTTCCGTGATTGGAAACGGCGGAAACCATAACGGCAAGCTGCAGAGGCGAAACTTCAAAATCGTCGCCGTGCGAATAAATTCTGGCGTTGCCGTTGCCGTATGGCAATTTTCCGGCGGTTTCGCCCGCGACGTTTATGCCCGTCGGTTGTCCGAGTCCGAGCGTCTGCGCGTAGGAAATCATTTTTTTATTTCCCAGGTTTGACCCGACCGCTTGAAAATAGATGTTGTTTGAATAGGCAAGCGCGTCGTTCAAATTCATGGGAAAACGCCTGGAGCGAATGTTGCCTTCCTCGTTAATCATCCGCTCGTTTATGCCTGCAACCGCGGTTACGAGCTTGATAGTCGAACACGGTTTGAAACTTTTATGAATCGCCCAATCCTGATTGACGACCGTTAAAACTCTCCCTGTCTGCGGCTCAAGCACGACGATTGTTCCCGCGCGTTTTCCGAGTGCGTTGACGGCGGCTCGGCGCACTTCCAAATCTTCGCCGTCCGTATTGTCCGCGGTGATATTTTCGATTGTTTCGGTGCGCAGCCCGCGCTCGAAAGCGATTTGTCTGGCGCGCGCTTCACGAATCAATTGCTCGCGGCGGCGTTTTTCTTCGAGCGCGGCTTGCCGACGCGCTTCTTCAATCTCGCGCCGCCGGGCTGCCTCGATTTCTCGTCGTTTTTCCTCTTCGGCTTGGCGAATTTGAGCCTGTCTTTTGTCCTCGATTTGCTTTTTGCTTTCGATTTGCTTTTTGTTTTCCGGCGGTCGTTTCGCTTCGGCTAGAGATTTTTTGTCGTTTTTAACAGACTTTTCCTTTGCCGCCGCTCCTTTTTTTGCTGTCAAATCTTTATCCTTCTTAGATAGAGAATCCTTTTTAGCAGAAGTTTTATCTTGGACGTTTGTTTTAGTTGGAGATTGCGGTTTGTTTTTTGAAGCGGGAGAAGTTTTTTTATTTTGCCCCTGCGTGTTCACCGACAGCAAAAGGAAAAACAATAAAAAAGCGGATAGAAATTTTAGGGACGCGCGTCCTGCGGAAAATCGAGTCATTGCCACCTCTTTTATAAATTTTTGATGAATCTGTGGAGAGTCTGCAGCTTCTTGATTTGAAAACAAATTAAACTGCGGAAAAAGTTTGCGTATAAGCCACCCAAAACTATAACATTCAAAACTGGTAAACGGCAAGAAAAATTTTCGACAAAAGTAAAAATAATCGAAGGACAAAAAATAAAGGTGAATTTCTTTAAGACATTTCGCGGCAAACTCTTGATAATTTTAGCGTTTTTGCTGATTGCCACGCTCGGCGTTCAGCTTTATTTAAATTTAAGAACCGAACGGGAAAACGACAGAATACGCGAACTGCAGGCGCAAGCACTGGTCAACGGTATCGCTTTAGGCACCAACAGCTTGACTTCCGGCGACCGCTTACAAGATTTTGTCAAAGGTGAAGGTCAGCCTTTTTTTGATGAAAAATCGACCGAACGCATCCAGGATATAATCGTCATCAACCCGCAATGGCAAGTCCACGACAGCCTCAGCGACGAGTATCTGCCGACCGAAGATGAAAACGGCGAAATTAAATATTTTAGCCTTGCCGACTTGAAAAATCTGCCGCCGCTGCTCGAAGGAAACCGCCTCGGTGAAGACGCGAGAAATTTTCCGAATGCGAATATTGCTATGGATGAAGCAACAGACAGCGAAGCGCACGCCATTTCCATAAAAACCAGTTTAGGACGTTATTATCTGATGGTAATTCTCAAAAACGACCGCCAGGAAGCCGTCCAGCGTGTTACGCAGCCGCTGATTTATACGTTGCTTATTCTGCTGCTTTCGACGGCAGTGACAGTTTTTCTCGTTTGGCGATTTACGCGCCCGATTGCCAACCTATCGAACGCGGCGCGAATGGTTGCCGAAGGCGATTTGAGTTTTCGCGTCGAGGGCATCAAGCGAAATGACGAAATGGGAAAACTGACCGCTCAGTTTAATGAAATGACCGCCGAACTTCAAAAGACGCGCCAACTTGAATCGCAATTGCAGCAGGCGGAAAAGTCGGCGGTTGTCGGCAGACTCGCGGCGGCAATCGCGCACGAAATACGCAATCCGCTGAATTACATAAATTTATCGCTCGACCATCTGCGTTCAAAATTCGCACCGGAAGACACGGAAAAACGCGCGACTTTTGAAAAACTAACCGCGCAATTAAAAACCGAAGTCGGCAGAATCAATCGGCAAATCTCCGACTTTCTGAGTTATTCGCGCCCGACAAATCCGAATTTGCAGCCGCTCGACGCACGAAAAGTTATCGAAGACTCACTTAGAATCGTCGAAGCGCAAGCCGCGGAACAAAATATAATTATCAGTCTTCTCGAGTCTGAAAACGTGCCGAAGATTTCGGGCGACGCGAAAATTTTGCGTTCGGTTTTCAATAATTTATTTATCAACGCCGTGCAATCGATGCAGACAACCGGCGGACAGTTAAGCATCGCCATTTCGTCTGCCGAAGATGCGGTAAAAATCGAAGTAAAGGACACGGGAAGCGGAATCGACGAAGAACATTTACAAAAAATCTTTGAGCCGTATTTTTCAACCAAAGAAACCGGAACCGGTCTAGGTTTGGCAATCGTCAAAAAAATCGTCGAAGTTCATAACGGCACGATTAATGTCGAATCAAACTTAGACGACGGAACAAAATTTACGGTAAAACTGCCGAAAGCGTAAATTTAGCTGCTGACTTCCAAAAATTTATTTATTTAACCGGCGCATTTGTTTGAGCAAAACGTCCGCGTGTTTTTTTGGTGAATTTATATTTCTCAAGACAATTTTACCGCCGGTTTCACCCGCGTTTTCGATAACCAGGTTGCCGAAGCCGAGCATTCTTTGCGGAACCGTTGACGAAACGGTTACGTCCTGAATCGTGCGAAGCGGGACGTTTCGGGTTGTTTTAGAAATTAAACCTTCGTCAATCTCGATTTTGGAATCGGTCAAAGTGTAGCGCACGAGTTTTTGTTTGAGATGGTAAAACGCGGGAATAAAAAGCAAAGAAAGCCCGGCGATGACGGAAAGCCAGGCGGGAATGTTCACGCCTGTTAATTGGCTGAAAAAACTGAAAATTGCGACGAGCAGCAATGCGCCGAAAATTGCCAAACCGTAACCGATTTTGACGAACGTCAGCGTCGGATGAATCGAAAAAATCTCTCTTTCCGATTCTGCGAAATTGTCAGGTTTAGGTTTTGTCGAGCGCACAATCCGAGTTTCTTCTTCCGCTTCGAGAAGCGTGCCGCACTTTTGGCAATAAACAGCTTCGTCGGAATTTCTCGCGCTGCATTTTGAGCAAAACATAAGATAAGTTCAAAGTTTAAGGCTACAACTTATTTCTAACTTTGAACACTAAACTTTGAACCTTAAACTTTTTATTAATCATAGCAGAAATTGATATTTCCACACAAAAAAACGTGGCTGAAAATGTTCAGCCGCAAAGTCTTTTCAGACCAGAGGAGAAAAGAGAGATTTTAAGCCGTTCACACTTTTCCCCGCCGACATCGCAATTTTCGAGTAGGTGATTGATTTGACATTATTTTTCAGGCTTGAATTATTTTGGAACATTTTTTGCAAATCGGCTGAGACCGAATTTTACAGAATAAATTTCTTCCAATTCGGCTTTTTGCTCATCCGCGCTTCAACCTTTTGCCGACATCGTTTATGTTTATTTTATGCTTTATCTGTCGCAAGTTTTAGGACATCCGATTTTTGATGCCGAGGACGAAAAAATCGCCGTTATCAAAGACATCATCGTGCGCTACGGCGAGGAAGATTATCCGCTGGTCATCGGAATCGTTGCCCGCTATCGCCGCCGCTTATTTTTTATGCCGCGCTCAAAAATTTCTGAATTGAGCGAAAAAGGCGCACGGATGAGTTCGGAAATAATTGATTTAAGTCCGTTTTCCAGACGTAAAGGCGAAGTTTTACTGGCAAAGGATGTTTTGGATAATCAGTTGATTGACGTTGACGGAAAGCGCGTCGTGCGTGTCAACGACGTTCAAATTATCGAAGCCGCAGGCGTTTGGCGTGTTACAGGCGCGGACGTGAGCTTGCAGGGATTTCTTAGACGTTTGATGCCGAAAGGTTTTTACGGCAGTAATCGTATTGTCGAAGTGATAGATTGGGCGGATGTCGGTTATCTGGCAACCGATACGGCGACGGCAACCGTTCAGCTAAAATCTTCAAAAGACAAACTTTCGCGGCTGCATCCGGTTGAAATCGCGCAGCTTGCCGAATCGCTTTCGCCGATTCACCGCACGGAAATCGTCGAATCTTTGGACGACGAAATAGCCGCCGACACTCTGGAAGAAATGTCGACGGAAAACCAGGCGCGTATTTTGGAAGATATGGACGAGGAACGCGCCGCCGATATTTTGGAAGAAATGTCGCCGGACGATGCCGTTGACGTGCTTGGCGAGATGTCGGACGAAAAAGCGCAGGAGCTTTTCGACTTGATGGAAGACGAAGAAAAAGCCGATGTTGCAGAGCTTCTTCCGTTTGATAAAGACACGGCGGGCGGTATGATGACGACGGAATTCGTCGTTTTTCCGAAAAATTTAACCGTCGGTCAAGCAATTGCACGTCTGCGGGAAATGGCGGAAACGCCGAATATGATTTATTACCTTTATGTCGTCGAAGAGGAAAACTCCTGGAAACTCGTCGGTTTAATTTCGCTTCGGAGTTTAATTTTAGCCGACCCGACTTATTCGCTTTCGGACGTAATGCGCGAACAGTTTCAGTCGGCGCATCCGAATGATTCGGCGGAAGGTGTCGCGCAAACGATTGCCGAATATAATCTGCTCGCGCTTCCGGTCGTTGACGACTTAGGAGAAATTGCGGGAATTGTCACGGTTGACGATGCGATGGAAATATTGCTGCCGAAAAATTTAAACAATCGTCTGCCGCGCCTTTTCGGTTAATCATATATACCGGTCATTCTGCTTATCATCGTTAATTTTTCTTGGTAATTCGAAAGATATATTGCTAAAATTTATTCTCGGCAAAAATAAATAAAGGAGTTTTACAAAAATGAAACGAATAAGTTTTTTAATAACGGCGATTTTCGCCATTGCCGCGTTTGTTTCTTTTGCTAATGTAAGCGCGAAAGACGGTCTAGCCATCGGCTCGACGTTAGAAAATTTCGATCTAACCGATACCAAAGGCACGTTATACTCTTTCAACCATTTGAAAGGTAAAAACGGCGCGATTATTGTTTTTCTCTCAGTTCAATGTCCGGTCGTCAAAGGTTATAACGAAAGAATCGTTAAAATCGCCGAAGACTACAAAGCAAAGGGAATTAACGTCATCGGTATCAATTCAAACTCGACGGAAACGTTGGATAAAGTGAAGCTGCACGCCGCCGAAAATTACAAATTCCCCGTCTTGATTGACAAAAATAATGTCTTAGCCGACCGATTCGGCGCAAATGTTACGCCTGAAATGTTCTATTTCAACGGGAAAAATGTTTTGACGTATCACGGCGCGATTGACAACGACCGTTCGGGAAAAAATGTTACGACCGATTTCTTGCGAACGGCGCTCGACGAATCTTTAAGCGGCAAAGCGGTTACGAAAAGCACCGCAAACGCTTTTGGTTGTTCGATTAAACGCGCCGAGAAAAACTGAATGATGATAAAAACTTTTGATTCGGCGAAGATGAAAAAATTCGCTTTCTTATTTGGCTTGCTTTTCGTTTGCGCCCAGACTTTTTCCATCCAGACCGACGCGCAAACGCGCCGCAAAGCGACCACTCGACCTACAAAAAAGAAAGTTGCGGCAAAACGGCAGCAACCCGCCGAAGATAGCGAAAAAGGTTTGTCGTCGCTTGTAAAAGTTACGCAGATTGACGAGATTGCGTTAAAAGATTTGCTCAAACGCGACGACACAAATAATAAACCGCTACTCGTCAATTTCTGGGCGACGTGGTGCGACCCGTGCCGCGAAGAGTTTCCCGATTTAGTCAAACTCGACGCGGATTACAAAGGCAAAATTGATTTAATTACGATTTCTCTGGACGATTTAGCCGAAATAAAGCGCGACGTGCCAAAATTTTTGGCGGAAATGAAAGCGGAAATGCCCGGTTATCTGCTTAAGTCATCGAATGATGAAGCGGCAATTGCTTCGGTGTCAAAATCGTGGCAAGGCGGTTTGCCATTCACAATCCTTTTTAACGGGCAAGGCGAACCCGTCTATTTCATACAAGGAAAGTTCAAAACCGAGCTTTTGAGAGCGCAGATTGAGAAACTTTTCAATATCAACACCGCGCAGAAAATTATTGAAGTTAAAACCACGCAGAAATAGAATCAAAACCTTAAAGTTAATGCAGAGTTTATTGGTTCGGATTTGATAAACGAGTCCGAACCACATAAACTCTCTTTTTTGTTTTAAACGAAGTTTCTCCGACAGAGAGTTTTAATGATGAATCAACCACCAATTACTACTGAAATAATCGCATCCCACGGTTTAACTCAAGACGAATACGAAAAAATCAAACAAATTTTAGAGCGCGAGCCGAATTTTACCGAACTCGGAATTTTTTCCGTAATGTGGTCTGAGCATTGTTCGTATAAATCTTCGCGCGTTCATCTCAAACGACTGCCAACGACGGGCGAGCGCGTGATTGTGCCGCCAGGCGAAAATGCGGGCGTGGTTGATATTGGTGACGATTGGTGTGTCGCGTTCAAAGTCGAATCGCATAATCATCCGTCGTTTATCGAGCCGTTTCAAGGCGCGGCAACCGGAGTCGGCGGAATTCTGCGCGATGTTTTTACAATGGGAGCGCGTCCGATTGCGGCGATGAATTCTTTGAGATTCGGACATTTGAACGATAAGAAACACGCCAACCGCAACAAATCAATTTTGAAAGGATGCGTCGAAGGAATCGCGCATTACGGTAACTGTTTCGGCGTTCCGACCATCGGCGGCGAAGTCGTTTTTGACGACGCTTATAACTTAAATCCGTTGGTAAATGCTTTCGCTCTCGGTATCGTCAAAAAAGACCAGATATTTTTCGGCAAAGCATCTGGTGTAGGAAATCCGGTTTTATACGTCGGCGCAAAAACGGGGCGCGACGGAATTCACGGCGCGACTATGGCGAGCGCGGAGTTTGACGATGAAGCATTAGAAAAACGTCCGACGGTGCAGGTCGGCGACCCGTTTTTAGAAAAATTATTGCTCGAAGCCTGTTTAGAGGCGATGCGAAGCGGCGCGATTGCGGGTATTCAAGATATGGGCGCGGCTGGCTTAACGTCTTCGTCGGTTGAAATGGCGGCGCGTGCCGGAACGGGTTTGGAGATTGATTTAACGCTCGTGCCGCAGCGCGAAACCAATATGACGGCGTATGAAATGCTGCTGTCGGAATCGCAGGAACGAATGCTGATTGTCGCGCATCGCGGGCGCGAAAAACAAATTGTCGAGATTTTTAATAAATGGGATTTGGACGCGGTAGTCGTCGGGAAAGTCGTCGAAGGAAATAATTTAAAAATCTTTCATAACGGCGAACTCAAAGCTGACTTGCCGGTCTTGGCGTTGACGGATGAGGCACCAAAATACGAGCGTCCGATGGATGGTTCAAAGTTCAAAGTTCAATGTTCAAAGTCATATGCTCAACTCCAAAGAAACATTGAACTTGGAACATTGAACTTTGAACAAGCATTGAAAATGCTTCTTGCCGCGCCGAATATCTGCTCGAAAAGTTGGGTTTATCGGCAATACGACCAGATGGTGCGGACGAATACGGCAATTTTGCCGGGCGCGGACGCGGCGGTTGTGCGCGTGAAGGAAACTCGTCGGGCGATTGCGATGTGTCTGGACGGAAATGCGCGTTTCGTTGCCGTCAATCCGCGTGAAGGCGCAAAACTAAATGTCGCCGAAAGTGCGCGAAACGTCGTTTGCGTCGGTGCAAAACCAATTGCCGTAACGAATTGTCTAAACTTTGCTTCGCCTGAAAGACCGGAAGTGATGTGGAGTTTTTCCGAAGTAATTGACGGAATGAAAGAGGCTTGCGAAGCATTTGAAACGCCGGTTGTTTCGGGCAATGTTTCCTTTTACAACGAAACCGAAGGGCGCGGAATTTTGCCGACTCCGACAATCGGAATGGTCGGTTTGATTGAAGACGTGCGGAAAATCATCACGCAGGGATTTAAGTCTGAAGGCGATTTGATTGCGTTGCTCGGAACGACAAACGACGATTTATCGGTCAGCGAATACGCGCAAACCGTTTTAGGTATTTCAACCGATGAATTGATTGAAACGGGTGAAGTTCCTATCATTGATTTGGATTTGGAAAAACGAGTGCAGAAAATCTGCTTGAGTTTGGCTGACCAATGTCTTTTGAAATCGGCACATGATTGTTCTGACGGCGGGCTTGCCGTTGCAATTGCGGAAAGTTGTTTTTCGTCATTGAATCGGAAAACTAAGGGCGCGGAAATCCAATTAAAAAACGAAAATTTATCAAATGAAGCATTACTTTTCAGTGAAACTCCATCGCGCATCGTAATCAGTTTTACGCCGGAAAAACTCGAAAATGTTCGAGCAATTGCGGAAGAAAATAATTGTGCGTTTGAGGTCATCGGACGGGTGAAAGGCGCGGATTTCAAAATTGAGATAAATGGTTCCGAAATTATTTCCGCTTCGGTTTCCGAACTCGAAAACGCTTGGCAGCATTCGCTCGAAAAAATGTTGGGAGAAACGTAAAACGGAAGACGCAAAGTGGATAATGCAAAATGTTTAAGCGCACATTTTCCATTATCCGTTTCTCTGTTTCTCAATTTTTTTGTAGTAATTTTTTATGCAGGCAGGGATTTATCTCCACATACCGTTTTGTCGTTCGCGCTGTTCGTATTGCGATTTTGCGACTGACGTTTATAAAAATGGCGAAACGGTCGAACGCTATGTTTCCGCGCTTGTCAATGAAATCAAAATTTTTGAATCTTCTGATTTTAACTGCTCGCTAACGCAGACGGTGCCGATAAAGAGCGTTAACACGATTTATTTTGGCGGCGGAACGCCTTCGCTTTTAATTCCGAAACTGCTCGAAAAAATTCTCGACGCAATTTACGGAAAATTTCCCGTCACTGCAAATTCTGAAATTACGATGGAGATGAATCCAGCGACCGTTACGCCGGACACTTTGCGGGAATACAAAAAATTGGGCGTGAACCGCGCAAGTTTTGGAGCGCAAACATTTGATGACGCGGAACTTAAAAGATTGGGGCGAAGGCACACGGCGCAAGATGTGAGAGAAACAATCGAGCTTTTAAGAAGCGCGGGTTTTGAAAATGTGAGCTTTGATTTGATTGCGGGTCTGCCGCGTCAAACCTTAAAAGATTGGGAACGAAATTTGGACGAAGCTCTCAAATTAAAACCCGAACATCTGTCTTTGTATCTTTTGGAAATTCACGAAGCAACGCCGCTCGCCGAACAAATTCGTTCAAAAAGACAACCGATGCCCGACGAAGATTTGAGTGCGGAAATGTATGAGCTGATGCTCAAAAAGGTTTCCGAAAAAGACTACGAGCAATATGAGATTTCAAACTTTTGCCGACCGAATTTCCAGTCAAAACACAATTCAAAATACTGGAGGTTGGACACGGTTTTCGGATTTGGCTGTTCGGCGCATTCTTTTGACGGAGAAAAAAAACGTTGGGCAAACGAGCGCGACACATTGAAGTATGTCGAAACGATTGAAAAAAATCTCTCGCCAATTGTCGAGGAAATCGAGATTGACCTGAAATCCGAATATGCTTTTCTCGGTCTGCGCCTTAGCGAAGGAATTGATCTAAACGAGTATAAAAAAAGGTTCGGCGCGAATTTGACAGAAGAATACGCAGAAGATTTGAAGCGATTTCAAGAAGCAAAATTGATTGAAATTTCGGGAAATCGCCTCAAACTTACAAACAAAGGCTATCTGTTTTCCAACGAAGTTTTCGCAGTTTTTGTTTAGTTTCCGATTTGAATAGAGATTACGTAATTTGATTAAAATGATTGCAGATTGAAACTTTCTTTCTTGCTTGATAGCAAATAGTTAATGGTGAAAAGTGAATAACTCGGAAAAGCGACTAGTGTTCTGTCATTCTAATATTGATGGATAATGCCGACTTAACTTCTCTCTTGCATCGGTGGTTGTCATTTTCCATTCTATTTTTGCTTTTGCCTGATTGCGCTTTTCCTCAAACGCTTTGACTTCTCGTTTGAGTTT
>DATLXD010000222.1:0-7176 GCA_035575965.1 Pyrinomonadaceae bacterium
ATGGGTTTGAACGGTCAGAAGGTCGTCGGCAAACGCTACAGTCTAAAAGACCTGAACGGCGAACCGCTCGAAAGCTGGTCGGACATCGCGCGCCGCGTCGTCGGTCACGTCTCGCGTGCCGAATCCGACCCGATGATGCGTGATTATTTTTACAATTCGATGCTGGAGATTATGCTTAACCGCGAGTTTGTTCCGAACACGCCTTGCCTGGTCAATGCCGGTAAGCCGAAAGGACAACTCGCGGCGTGTTTCGTGCTGAACGTCCCCGATTCGATTGAAGGCATTATGGAACACGCGCAGGCGGCGGCGATTATTCATCAAACCGGCGGCGGCACGGGAATGACTTACGAATTTATCCGTCCGATGGGCGCGATGGTCAATTCGACGCGCGGCGTCGCTTCGGGTCCGGTCTCGTTTATGAACATCGTCAACACGATGACCGAAGTCGTCAAACAAGGCGGCGTGCGGCGCGGCGCGAATATGGGAATGATGCGTTGCAGCCATCCTGACCTCCTTCGATTTATTCACGCGAAAAACGACCAGCATTCGCTGACCAACTTTAATATCTCCGTCAACGTAACCGACAATTTTATGGACGCGGTAGATAACAAAAGATGGTTTCAAACGGAATTTGACGGAGAATTGTGGAAACAGCCTGTTTTCGACCCGGTAACCGGAAAGGATTATGTCGTTTATCGCCGACCGGATGGCGAAACCATAACTTTTGCCGATAAGCTCGCATTTGAAAACACGGATTTATCCGACTGCGCGATTGAAAAACCGCCGCAAGCCGGAATGATTTACGCGCCGGATGTTTGGAACAGAATTATCGCATCGGCACACAAATACGCCGAACCCGGAATCGCGTTTATTGACCAGGTAAATCGTCATAATCATATGATGAATTCGATGGGAGCGATTTACGCGAGCAATCCATGCGGCGAGCAGTTTCTCCACTTTTCCAACTCATGCAATCTCGGAAGTATTGATTTATCAAAGTTTTACAAGAAAGTCGGCGATGGCATAAATGATGAAAGCATTGAGTGGGAAAGATTAGCGAGAGTTACGCAACTCAGCACACAGTTTCTTGACAACGTGATTGATGCAGGAGATTTTCCGCTTGATGAAATTGACGATGTGGTAAAAAGAACTCGTCCCGTCGGTTTGGGAATTATGGGTTTTGCCGATTTATGTCTGAAACTGCAAATTACTTACGGCGAGCAGGCTTCGATAGATTTGATGCACAAAGTTATGGGGTTTGTCCGCAAAGAAGCGTGGAAAGCGTCTTTGAAATTAGGCGCGGAAAAAGGCGCGTTTCCCGAATTCGAGGCAAACCGTGAAGCGTATGCGAAATTTATTTACGACGAAATCGGCATCTCGCGTGACGTTCCTTTGACTCCGCGCAATTACGAAACGACGACGATTGCGCCGACGGGAACGATTTCCCTTGTCGCCGAAACTTCGAGCGGCTGCGAGCCGAATTTCTCCTGGGCGTATGTCCGGCAAGACACAATCGGCACGAGAACTTATGTTCACACATTGGCGGCGGAAGCGTTGGGGATGGAAGTTGACCAAACCGATGAGGAATCAATCAAACGAGCCGCGCAGTTTGTCGTGGAAAATGAAGATAAATTACCCGCGTATTTCATTTCGGCATTAAATATCACATCGAAACAGCACGTCCAGGTCCTCGCGGCGGCGCAGAAAAATGTTGATAATTCCGTGTCGAAAACCTGCAACGGCGCAAAGGACGATACGGTCGAATCGGTTGACGAGCTTTATCGTCTTGCCAGAGATTTAGGCTGCAAATGCGTCTCGTATTACCGCGACGGCTCGCGCGAAGGGCAGGTTTTAACTTCGATGAAAACCGGAGAGAAAAAGGCGGAAACTTTAGACGCGGAAAAAATTGTCGTCGAGGAATGCAATGAAATTACGACGTTTGAAAACGTTCCTCAAACAAATGCTCAAACAAGCGAAAGCGCGCCGGAAGCAAAAATTAAAAAAACCACTCACGTTGACCGTCCGCGCGAATTGCAAGGCTCGACCTGGCGAATTCCGTTTGACAACGTAAATCTTTACGTGACGGTCAATCACGACAGGCAAAATGTTTTGGAAGTTTTTGCGACAGGACCAATCAGCGAAGGCGTCGGACTGCTGGCATCGCGTATGCTGCGCGGCGGATTCGAGGTCAAGGAAGTTTCGCGCAGCTTAAACAAAGTTACGGGAACGCATGCCGTCTGGTTTAATGAACGCCTTCTGACATCGCCCGAACAAGCTATTGCCGAATGCCTGCTTTTGACCGACCGACGCTTGAGAAACTTGCCTGCTTCGGAGAGACAAATAAGCAAAAATTCGGCAACGGAGAGCGTTTCGATTCCAAAGGCGGACGCGAAAATGTCGAGTCTGATTGGAGAATGTCCCGAATGCAAAGGACAACTCGAACACGCTTCGGGCTGCGATTTCTGCCGCGACTGCGGTTACTCAAAATGCAAATGAGTGTTCTCTGAGTGTCTGCTATTTAATCGTTAACAGCAGATAATCAATTTAATATAAGCAACTTAAGTCAGAATTCTTAACTGAATCAGGGCTTTTGTTTTTAAAATCTCCGCCGAGTCGGAGCAGTGTTGTAGGAAACTTTGTGTAATTCCGAATTTAATAAGTAAGGAGAATTACACGGATGACAATTGGAATAAATTTATTGGAAGTGTTCAGTTTTTAACAAAAAGATTTTCCTTTTATAAATTTTTAATGTATAAGCATATGAAATTGCTTCCATAAGCGATTCTAAATCGTAGCATCCAATTTCAAATAAAACTCATCTTAAACATCGTCTTAAAAGACGCAAAAATTGAAAATTTTTTGTGCTTGAAAATGAATGTGGTTGATGTGGTATAATTCAGACAGCTTTCCTCAAGATTTGACCGACAGGAAGCCTACCGCATTAATAAATAAAAATTATGAATAATTTTGTCAGGAATAAAGCCTTGTGGCTTAGTGTCGCTCTTGCGATGTGTATTAATTTGACGGCTGCCGTTTTCGGACAAACCGTTTCTCAGCCGCCGGTTAATCAGAAGCCGAAGCCTTTGGTGCAGCCGATTACCGTTCAAACGAGAAGCGTTGCAAAGCCGCAGCTTTCGTCAGTGCCGCTCGTTACAAAAACGGGAAGCTCTGTGCCGGTCATCCCGCGAAAAACTTCTTTTCCTGTTCTTGCCGACGTGGAGATTCCGGGTTTTTCAGGAATCCTGGTTGAAGATTTAAGCGGCAATGTCGTGATGGACAGTTTTTCAAATTATGCTTTTAATCCGGCATCGAACGTCAAAATCGCCACTGCTTACGCCGTTCTGAAAACCTTCGGACCTGACTATCGTTTTCCGACAAACGTCTGGACGGACGGACAAATTGATACGGTTTCCGGCACGCTTTACGGCAATCTTTACGTTTCGGGACGCGACCCGATTTTCAGTTATGAACACGCCGTCACCATCGCCAATGAATTAAATCGTCTGGGAATTAGAAGCATCGCCGGTGATTTGATTGTAACCGATAATTTCGTGATGAATTTCAACACTTCGGCGCAACGCGCGGGTTCGACTTTTTCGATGGTGTTGGATTCGTCAAAGCGTCCCGTCGCGGCGACTCGCGCCTGGCAGAGTTATCTGGTTAATTCCGGCAAATACAGTCAGGTTACAGGCGTTCCGGGTGTTTCGATTTCGGGCGGCGTTTATGTCCAGGCGATTCCGACCAACGCGATACTTCTCTTTTCGCACGAGTCTACGCCGATGCGCGAGATTGTCAAAACAACGCTTTGCTATTCAAACAATTTTTTATCCGAACGCCTAGGCGATATGCTCGGCGGCTCATACGCGGTGGCGCGTATCGTCCAGCAAAACACGCAGATTCAGCCGCAGGAATTTATCCTTCAATCTTCGAGCGGTCTCGGCATCAATCGCGTCACGCCGACCGCGATGATGAAACTTCTTCGAGTTCTGCGAAAAGAATTAGCCAGAAACAAAATGACGTTCGCGGATATTATGCCGGTCGCGGGTATAGACAAAGGCACGCTCGAGAATCGTTTTGATACCGATTTTTCACGCGGCAGCGTCGTCGGCAAAACCGGGACGCTTCCCGTTGGTGACGGAGGCGTGAGCAGTCTGGCGGGCGAGATTCAAACCAAAAGCGGCAAACTTCTTTTTGTAATTTTCAATCAGCGCGGCAACGTCAATCGTTTTCGCTCGTTTCAAAATTCGCTCGTCTCCTTGATTCAAGGACAATTAGGCGGCGCGGCATCGCTTGAATATATGCCGGTTACGCTCGACACGCGGCTGGCAAAAACGCGCATTACCTATCCCGATTCGCGCAGCAAAATCGGTCAATAATCAAACCGTAAAAACATTTTCAACGAAAGGAAGCAGAAAAATTCTGTTTCCTTTTTTTTGCGTTGCGATTTGGGAAAAAGAATATGATAATTCACGTTTGCGAAAAGCAAATCAAGCAAAATGAACGAAATCGAACAGGAAAAAGACCCGACCGAAGAGACTCCAGAACTTTTAGCTCAAACTTCCTCTAGTGATGTAATCGTTGCCGACGAACCCGTCACCAAACAAACCAGTGTTGCCAGAAGTGCCGGAATTGTTTCGATTGCCGTGATGTTTTCGCGTGTTTTAGGACTTGTGCGCGAGATGGTTTTTTCCAGATTTTTCGGCGCGGGCTTTTTATACGACGCTTTTTTAATTGCCTTTCGGATTCCGAATCTGCTGCGCGACCTTTTTGCCGAAGGCGCACTTTCAGCGGCTTTCGTCAAAGTTTTCACCGATTATCAAATCAAGCGCAGCGAGCAGGAAGCGTGGCGTTTGGCGAGTTTGGTTTTGAATGTTCTGGCGGTCGTGTTAAGCGCGATTACGATTCTCGGCATCGTTTTTTCGTCGCAAATCGTTTCGCTTATTACCTATAATTACACAGGCGCGGTATGCAGTGCCGGCAACGAGTATTCGCCCGAAAAAGCGGCGTTGGCGACGACGATGATGCAGATTATGTTTCCGTTTATACTGCTCGTCGCGCTGGCGGCTCTGGCGATGGGCGTTTTGAATACGAAAGGCAGATTCGGCATCCCGGCTTCAGCTTCGACGGCATTCAACATCGTTTCAATCATCGTCGGACTCGCGCTGGCTTTTTACTTGAGCGGGGGCGGCTGGGAAAAATCAATTGACAGAAATCTGATTCCGAGCCAGGCGGCGCAATGGGCGATAATCGGGATGGCAATCGGAACTTTAATCGGCGGTGCGGCGCAGTTTTTGATTCAAGTTCCGTCGCTCTGGAAGGTCGGCTTTCGCTTTTCGCCCGTTTTGAGTTTCACTGATTCGGGTGTCAAGCGCGTCGCGTTGCTGATGGCACCGGCAATCATCGGGACATCAGCCGTGCAAATTAAAGTTTTGGTTGATACGGCAATAGTTTCGTGTATTGACGGCGGGCAGTCCTGGCTCAGCTACGCTTTTCGCTTGATGCAGTTTCCGATCGGAATTTTCGGCGTCGCAATCGGCACAGCGGCAATTCCCACTCTTTCGCGCTTGGCTTCGGAAAATAATTTCGAGAAATTTCGCCGGACGCTTTCCGACGCGCTGAAACTCGCTTTTCTGCTAACGATTCCGTCGGCTTGCGGGCTGATTGTCCTCGGCGAGCCGATTATTCGCCTTATTTATGAAGGCGGGCAGTTTGACCGATTCGACACGCAGATGACGACGTGGGCTTTGGCGGCGTATTCAATCGGTCTGGCAGGTTACGCGGCGATAAAAATCGTCTCGCCCGCTTTTTATGCGCTTGACGACGCAAAAACGCCGATGTATGTCAGCGTCGCTTCGATTCTCGTCCACGTCGTCGTCAGTTATTCAATGCTGAAATTTCTCTCAACCGTCGGAGTTTCGCCCGAAAGACCGAGCGGCTTCGGTCACGTCGGCGTTGCGCTGGCGACTTCAGCTGTCGCGCTCGTCAATTTTTTCGCTTTGACGCTTTTGATGCGAAAACGTATCTCAGGTTTGAACGGCACGGAGATTTTCGCTTCGTTCGTAAAAATTGCTATCGCTTCAATATTGATGTCGGCGGTTTGTTATTTCAGTTATTACTTTCTGACAAACTCTCTCGGCGCGAAAACTTTAATCGTCAAACTCGTCGAAGCATTCGTGCCAATCGTGCTTGGCGGAATCGTGTTTTTTGTGGCGGCAAAACTTTTGCATATCGGTGAAATCGATAAAGTTTATAATGCTTTTGCGAGAAAGTTAGGACGCAAATAATATGAATAATCAGAGTGAAATTCGTGATATATTTTCAATCAGGTGGAAAAATGCAAGAAGATTATTAAAATGAATCACCGTAGACCCGAATATGATTTTTTAAATATGAAAATGGAAAACGGACAGGTGAATGAACAAAATTATCGTGAGCGCCTTTATGAAATTGTCCGCGAGATTCCAGCCGGACGAGTGATGACCTACGGACAAATCGCGGAAATCCTGGGCGAAGGCTACACGCCGCGCACCGTCGGTTTCGTGATGCATGCGGCTGACACGCAAAAAATTCCGTGGCAGCGCGTCATCAATTCGCAAGGCGCGTGTTCGACTGGGAAAATGACGATGCCGGTAAATTTGCAGCAAAAAATGCTCGAAGACGAAGGTGTCGAATTTGACGAAAAAGGACGCTGCGATTTGAAAATTTATCTCTGGTCGCCCGATGGATTTCGGGCGGATGAGGAAAATCAGCCGAGTCTTTTCGGCGACTAGCAAAAATGTTTCTTAAAATTTTATTGAAATTCCCGTTTTATCATTGGAAATACAAGGCAATTTCGGTGTATGCTTAGTGGTTAAAGTTTGAGGCAAAGGTCTTCCCTTAAACACGGCTCGCGCGGTATATGAAGAGCGATACTTTTTGTTTTCAAATGTAATTATATTTAAAATTTTTTTTAAGAACGGGTATTTATAAAAAATGGCATTTAAGTCTTTATTCAGTTTATTTTCGAGCGATTTAGCGATAGACCTCGGCACGGCGAACACGCTCGTTTATGCGAAAGGTCGCGGCATCGTCGTCAGTGAGCCTTCGATTGTCGCAATCAATAAAGTTACTAACCAAGTCGAAGCAGTCGGGCGTGATGCCAAAGAAATGCTCGGTAGAACGCCCGGCAATATCGTG
>DATLXD010000223.1:0-5384 GCA_035575965.1 Pyrinomonadaceae bacterium
GTGCCGCGAAAGCCCCGAACCGTCATACTGAATCACGCTGTCGGCGGAAATTCCTGCTTGCAGCAAAAAATTTTGTATGACTTCCAGCCCCAGTTTCTCGCTCGATTTTTTCGCATCGGTTTTATCGCCGGCTTGCTCGCCGAGCGCACGCAAAATCGTTTCGGTATAAGTATTTTGACTCGGCTTCATTGTTTTTGCCGCGATGAGGGCGAGCGGCGGCGATTCAAGTCTGGTAATTTCAATTGGCGGAAATGAAGAGGTGGCGGCAAAGATTGTTTTGTCCTTCGCGTTCAGTAACTTATTTTGTCCGGTAATAACCACACCTTTTTGAATCAAAAGCCCGCGCAGCAGTTCAACGAAAAGCTGCGCCGGACGCGAAACGGCAATAAAGCCTTGAGACCCTTTATCGCCTAGTGGCATTGCGCCTGAAATTTCGACAATATTTTGGTCGAGTTTTTTCAAGACTTGAACGTCGCGCTTTGCGCCTGAAACAGACGTTGTGCAGCGATTGACGATTTTCATAACCGCATTTGCCGGAAGAATTTGAACAGCGCACGGCGAATTAACCGAACTCGGTTTGATACTCAAATCGACGGCATTGTCATTTACCGCCAACGCCGAAATTTCCGCGCCGTAATACCACTGCAAATCGTCCCATTCCCAACCCGCTGGAATCGCGTCTCCCGTAAAATAACTTTCGTCGCCGACCAGATTTCCTTCGATTCTTTTCACGCCCGCCTGCACAATTTTCTGTGCCAGCGCGTCCAAGCCCTTATAGTAATCGCCGTCGTAGAAAGCGGTCGAGAAAGAAACGTCGCCGCGCCCGTAGACGGTTAAATCTCCGCGAATCGTGCCGTTGGCATCGGGCATCGCGGCGGCAAAAACGCTGGTAACAAAATGAAAATCAGGCGAGAGCCTTTCGAGCGCGGCGGCGACCGTATAGCTTTTCATATTCGAGGCGGGCATAAAGTATTTTTCGGCATTTTCTTCAAAAACAACTTTGCCCGTGTCGAACGAAACGATTTTTACGCCGATTGTTCCGCGCCTGAATTCGGGACGCGCTAAAGTCGAGCGGATTTTTGACTGCAAACTCGTTAAGGTTTGAACCGGAACGGGTGTCGGCGTGGAAATCGGTGTCGGCGAAACCGTCGGGCTAGCGGTCGGAGTTTGTATCGGAGTCGGTGCGGGTTTTTCGAGGATTCTTTCGCGTTTCGTTTCCTGCGCTGTAACCGACGCGCTGAAATTAAAACTAAAACAGACAATTGTAAAAGTTAAAAAACCAACGATTTTTATATTGTTAAATTTTCTTTTCATCGATCTGATTTTACGCGAAGTTTTGCTTTCTTAAAAATAATTTGTTCATTTTAGAAAAAAAAGGCTGCCGGAGTTTGATTTCCGGCAACCCAAATTTTTCGAGGAGATTGATATGTAAATAGATTATTTCCCCACGACTAAAATGTCAATGTCGCTTTGCGCCACTTGCAAATCGAGCGTTACTTCATTGCCGCTCTGCGAGATTCTCGCACTGTCAATCATTCGCGTAAAAACCTTTTTGTCCGCGCCCTTTGCACCGCCGATAAACGCTTTGCCAATCATTTGCAAGCCTTCCAGAGTTTCCTGCAAACTTTTTGCCTGCGCCGCTTCGAGCGTTTTTGCAACGAGCGAAACCGACGCGCGTCCGTCGCCGACATCTACCGCGCCGGAAATTTGCCGAATCGCTTCCAGATTTTTCCCGATTTCATCGTTGTCCATATCTACAAACTGCGATAAACCTGCGGGAAGTTTTACGCCGAAACTCATAATCGAGTTCGGTTTTCGATTGACCAAATCCAAAACATCCGTGCCGACGCGCGTTTTCCCGTCAAAAGTTTCACGCACGCGAGCCACCGAGCCGATTGCCAGAGTGTTGTTGTCGTAAGCAGTTACGGCAAGCTCATCGCTCAGACCTTTGAACATTTTGTCGATTGCCTTTTCAAACATCGAGCTTTTCGGATTAACGGTTTTCGGTTTGGCTTGCGCGATGGCTTGTTTCATCGAAAAAACATAAACGGTGCGCGAGCCGATTTTTTCTTCGCGGTATTTTCCCTTGGCGGCGACTTTGGCAAGCGCGAGCAGTGCGCCGGCATTAAAAGTGCCACGCGCCAGAATGACCGGCTCGAAAGCCATTTCTCCGGCGGAAGTCTTTTTGCCCGAAACACCGACGGCAATTTGCTCAAACTGCCTTAAATCCAAACCCGTTTCGTTTTTAACTTTGTCGAGCTTGCCCAAAATCTCGCCGAGCATCTGCTGATTTGAGGACAAAACTTGCGGAAGTGCTTCGCTCAAAATTCGTCGCATATTCACGGTTATAACGCCGTCAGACGCGGGCAGAAGCGTGGCAAGCTGCGCGCTTTGCCCGGCAGATTTTTTTGTGTCGGGAGCGGCAAAAACCATTCCGACACCGTTCAACAAAAACGCGCAAGCGAGAAAAATTGCGGATACTTTCTTTATCATTTTATAAGACCTCTTTTTTATTATTTTAACGGAAGCAAACTGCTTCATCTTTAAAGATGCTTTATAATCGGCAGATGTTAACTAAAATTTTAATATTTGCCAAATAATTTTACCGTGTCTTCGATAAATTTCCCAAATCCGCGTTTTCACGAATACTCTGAATGGGTTTTGTTCGGCGATTATTACTACAACGCCCGCGATATTGTCGGTTTCGGCGGTGAATTATCAATAGAGAATTTGCGAAACGCTTATCACAGAGGAATTTTCCCCTGGCACATTGATAATTTGCCGCTTCCCTGGTTTTGCCCCGAACACCGTGCCGTCCTCGAATTTTCCGAACTGCACATTCCGCGAACTTTGCGAAAGGAACGGCAAAAAACAAATTTTACTTTTACGATTGATAAAAGTTTTCGGCAAGTTATCGAAAACTGCGCGAAAACGACGCGCAACGGCGAAAGCGGAACTTGGATAACTGCGGATTTTATTCGTTCTTTTTGCAAATTTCACGAAGCGGGCGACGCACACAGCGTCGAAGTTTGGGACGATACGAGTGAACTCGTCGGCGGTCTTTACGGCGTTGACGCAGAAGGAATTTTTTGCGGCGAAAGTATGTTTTTCGCACGTCCGAATGCCTCAAAGCTCGCGCTGCTTTTTCTAATCGAACATCTCAAAACGCGCGGCGCGACGTGGCTCGACACGCAAGTAATGACTCCGCATTTTGAAGTTTTCGGCGCGAAGGAAATCGCCCGCGCGGAGTTTTTGAATAAACTCGAAGAAACGCAGGCACAAAACTTAAAACTTTTTGAAAAATTATGAATATGCAAAAAGAATTACGCAGACATCTACTCGAACTGCTCGAAGGCAAATCGGCGCACATTGATTTGAAAACGGTTTTGAATGAATTTCCGCTCGATGAAATCAATACGCGCCTCGGACACGCGCCGCACACGGCTTGGGAACTGCTCGAACACCTGCGAATCGCACAGCACGACATCGTGGAATTCAGCCGCGATGCAAATCACGTCTCGCCGAAATTTCCCGACGGTTACTGGAATAAAAAAGACGCAACGGCGGAAGATTGGCAAACCTCCTCGAGACAAATTTTGAAAGATTTACTGGCGATGCGCGAATTGATTATCGATGAAAAAACCGATTTGCTCGCCCCAATCCCGCACGGCAACGGGCAAACCGTTTTACGTGAAGCGTTACTCGTCGCCGACCACAACACTTATCACCTCGGACAAATCGCATTTCTAATGCGAACTTTGGAGAGAAAATAAATGCCGCATCGTGAAAGAAAAAACATTCGGGCCGGTCTGCGCGTCGCCATCGTCTCAAAACAAGACCAGCGCACCAGCAAACAAACCGTCGGAGCAGTCAAGGATTTACTCACTAATTCAAACTTTCACCCGCACGGAATCAAGGTTCGGCTGACCGATGGGCAAGTCGGGCGCGTGCAGGAAATTTTAACGGATGAAAAATGAGAAATTTATCCACAGATGAACACAGATAAACACAGATTTTCAAAACGATGAATGCGGAATGATGAACGATGAAAATCTAAGGATTAAATTCATTATTCATCGTTCCTAACTCATAAGTAATCGTGCGGAAATAGTTTAGACTATTAAGCGAGATGGGTAAAACAAAAGTAATCGGACTAACCAAGGTGCAGCGTGCAGAATTGGAAAACGGTTATCGCAATGGTCAAACGCATTCGTTTCGGCAGCGGTGTCAGATGGTTTTATTAAAAAGCGAAAAGCGTTCGTCAGTCGAAGTCGTCAGTATTCTGGGCGGTTGTGAGATGACGGTCAACAATTGGCTCGTTCGCTACGAAGAAGCAGGCATTGAGGGCTTGCGGACACGACCGGGACGCGGACGCAAAGCGATACTTCAAGCCGAAGATTTAGAGCAGGTCAAAACGGCGGTCTCACAGAGTCGGCAGCGAATCTCGATTGCCCGTGCCGAATTAGAGGAGAGTTTAGGCAAAGAGTTTTCGCCGAGTTCATTGAAACGATTTCTGAAAAAAACGCTTGCCGCTACAAACGAATTAGAAAAAGGCTGAAAGGCAAACCGAATGAAGAAATCTATCGAGTGAAGAAAGAAGTCTTGGGTGAGTTGGAAAAGTTGAGCGAAGCCGGAGAAGTCGAACTCTTTTATGGCGATGAGTCGGGCGTGAATTTGGAGCCGTGTGTGCCGTATGGCTGGCAGTTTGCCGATGAACGGGTTGCGATGCCGACGGGACGCGGCAGAGGAGTCAATTGTTTCGGCTTATTTACCAGAAGCAACCGGGCGGTGGTGGCAATCAGTCAAGATTCAATCACGGCGGAATTCGTCATCGGGCAGTTGGAGCGATTATCGTTTGCAATCGAGAAAATAACGGTCGTCGTGTTGGATAATGCGCGGATTCACACGGGCAGGCAAATGCGGGAGCGAATCGGTTACTGGCAGCAGCGCGGATTGTTCATTTTCTATCTGCCAACCTATTCGCCGCATTTGAACATCGCCGAGACAGTCTGGCGAAAGTTGAAATACGAATGGCTGGCACCAACCGACTATGAAGACGGACAAAGACTTCGATATTCGGTCAAACAAGCCTTGAATGAATTTGGAAAAAGTCTGCGAATAAACTTCTCAGACTTCAATCACAGTCTAAACTAATTGTGAACGACTACTTAAATTAAATTATCTGTGTCCATCCGTGTTCATCTGTGGACAAACTTATGAAAAACTTTCTTATCTACGGCGCAAACGGTTACACGGGCGAACTCATTGCGCGTGAAGCGATAAAACGCGGGTTGAAGCCGATTTTGTCGGGGCGAAGTCAAAATAAAGTCGAGCCTTTGGCGAAGGAATTAAATCTGACTTGCCGCACATTTTCGCTCGAAGAT
>DATLXD010000224.1:0-3727 GCA_035575965.1 Pyrinomonadaceae bacterium
TGCCGAGCCGTTAACCTAAAAAAAGAAACGTCCGAGAAACAAAAGACTCAGCAAAAATGCTAATGTGTAAATTATGATTTTGATAAGACTCATAAAATTTCCTATTCTAAAAACGAGAGCCTAAAACGGTTACGGATAAAAACCATTTTAGTTCCGCATTTGTTTGGATGTCAACAATAAATAAAAAGTTTTCGCTCCTTTCGGTAATCTTTTTGGAAGTTTTGCTGTTCGTTTTTGCGGTTTCGGCGCAGGAAATCGAAGCGAATATAAAAATTAAATCTTCACCGACAATTGTGAGTGTTGAAGGTAAATTTTTGAGGGAAAATTTCGTTCAGTCCGATAAAAATTGGTCGTTCGTCAATTCATTGGCAGGTGCGGAAAATCTCGGCTCGAGAGTTTCGGATTTAAATTTAAGAAACAAAAACAGTGATGCGATTGCTTTCAAAAAGTTTATTGACGGCGAGTATTTAGCCGAGAACCGAGCAGACGCTTGGAGTTATCAAATCAATTTGAATCCTTTGCCGAATGTCGCGGCGATGGCGCACGTTTCTTGGGTTTCCGATGAACGGGGAATTTTGATGCTCGGCGATTTGCTGCCGCAGTTTAGAGCCGAAAATAATCAGCCGATTTCGGCAAAAATCAAATTTGAATTGCCGACGGAATGGAAAATAATCAGCAGCGAAAAGCGTTTAGGCGAGAACAGCTTTTTTGTATCGAACGTTGAAAAAGCGATTTTTCTCGTCGGTAAAAATTGGCGCGAAAGGGAAATTTTGGTTGATAAAACTTCTTTAAATTTTGCCATTTCGGGCGAATGGAATTTTTCCGACGATGAAGTCTTTAAGATGACGGGCGACATTTTTGGAGAATACCGAAGATTATTCGGCGAAATTCCAATCGAGAAAACGCAAATTTCTCTCGTTCATTTTCCGAAACAAACAAAATTCGGACGCTGGGAAGCGGAAACGCGCGGCGCGAATTTGATTGTTCTTTCAAGCGATATGCCGTTTAAAACTCTTTCTCTGCAACGCCTGCACGAACAACTTCGCCACGAGATTTTTCATCTCTGGATTCCGAATAATCTGGCTCTGACTGGAAATTACGATTGGTTTTACGAAGGTTTTACGGTTTATCAATCCTTAAAGACGGGCATGCAGAGCAATCAAATCAGGTTTGAAGATTTTCTCGCTACGCTTTCCGAAGCCTACAACATTGACAATTTGCAGACGCAGAAGGTTTCCCTTATTGAAGCCTCAAAAAACCGTTGGAACGGCGCAAATCCGCAGGTTTATTCGCGCGGAATGATAGCGGCGTTTTTGTGCGATGTCGCGCTGCTTCGAGCGAGCAAAGGAAAACGCGCAATTTCAGACGTTATTCGGCAAATTTATAACAAACATCATGTTCCGAACAAACCTCAGGACGGCAACGCGGCGATTCTAAACATTTTAGAAAATTACAAAGAGCTTCGCTCGATTGCCGAAAAATATATCAAAGGAGTGGGAAAAATTGATTGGCAAGCGGATTTGGAAACAATCGGCATTGAAGCGGCGGAAACAAATTCTTTTACAAAACTTGCAGTAAAGGCTAAACTCGACAATCGTCAAAAGGATTTACTGGACGATTTGGGTTATAATAATTGGCGCAAAATTTTGCAAAAGACAAAATGACAACAGGAAGATTATTTAATTTGACGGCGGTCTTACTCGTCGCCTTTGCACTAAGCAGCTGTGGAATGGTCAGCAGCGCGGTGGAAAATGTAGTGGGTTTAGCCGGATTGAACGAAACCGGAACGGTGATAGCAAATACGGCGCAAATTCGCAGCTCCTACGCGGTCGTTGCGGCTGACCTTTTGGAAGTCAAACGCGGCGCGACCGTGGACATTTTGGAAGACATTGATTTTGAGAAAGTTCATTGGTATCGAGTCCGTGCGCGTGATGAAGACAACACCGAAGGCTGGATTGAAGCGCAAAATGTGATTACCGGAGAAGTGCTTGAAAAATCGAAAAAACTTGCTGCCGAAAACAAAGATGTACCGGCGCAGGCGACCGGACAGCTTCGCGCCGCTTCAAATTTGCGCCTCTCGCCCGAACAAAAGGAAGACAATATATTATTTAAGCTCGAAAACGGCTCGTATTTTGACATAGTTGATTGGCAATTTGTCCAGAAAGCGCAGGATGCGCCTGATGTTGACGACAATTCCAAAGGCGAGCAGAAACAATCGAAGGGCAAGACGAGAAATACCGAAATCGAAGCGGCAAAGGAAGCCAATGAGCCGGACAAAATGGACGATACATACGATGTCTGGTATAAAATCCGGCTCGACCCGTCGGTTTCGCCCGCGCCCGGCGGCTGGCTTTTCGGCAGACAAGTCGAGCTGCAAGTTCCGAGTGATATAGTTTTTTATCAAGACAACGCGAAAAAATTCGTCGCGTGGCAGAGGCTCGATAACGCCGAGGCAAGCGATAGAAATTCCGTCGGAGACGCGGGCGTAAAAGTTTCAAAACCGGGAAGCTGGGTGATTCTTTCGCGGAGCAATTTCGTCAAAGCCAGAGACGGCATTGAGCCGGATTTCGACGGTATTAGCGTGTTTGGCTACGACAAATATCGTGAGGAACACTACAGGAGCTACCGAAGCGGAAATGTTTGGGGAGTTTTGCCGCTCACGGTCGGAGGAACAGGCGACAATAAAATTTTTAGCGTTCAGCTTCGCAATACCGCCGGACAAATGGAGGAAAAGCATTTTGTTACCTCGAAAGACACCTCAGGTCGCTTAAAGATTATAGAACCTACGGGAATCGCTAAGGAAAAAGACGAAAAATAAACGGTTGGATTCCAAATCCCAGATTAAAACTTTAAATCTAAATCTTGAATACTGAGTTTGAAATATGAACGAAGCCGAAAACATTAATTTGTTTAATCCGTTTCCCGAACCGTTTGAACTAGAAATAACCGATTCGCTCGATTTACACGCTTTTTCGCCGCGCGATGTGAAGAATGTCGTCGAAACTTATTTAATGGAAGCCTACAAGAAAGGTTTTCATGTGGTGAAAATTATTCACGGTAAAGGAATCGGTGTGCAGAAGGAAACAGTCAGAAAAGTTTTAGAGAATACGGAATTTGTCAAATCATTCAAAAACGCGCCCGAATTTTTAGGAAATTGGGGCGCGACGATTGTCGAGTTCAAGGGGTAATAAACTTTCTTGCCGGATAGAAATTGATTTACCTATCTTCAATCACGTCCGCCCAAACATCCTCTTCATCTTCAAGTTCATCGAAGAAACTTTCGAGCAAATTTTTTTGTTCGGCGACTCGAGTTTCGGCATCGTGAAGTTTGTTTGAGAGGTATTTGGTATGTCGTTCAAGTTCGCGGATACGCTTTTTATGTTCGCGTTCGAGGCGTTCGAGATACACCATATAAAAAAACTGCAAGCCCGCCACGCCCGCCAGCGATAACGAAAGACCGATTAAGACATACCACATCATATTGATTTGGATTTTAGATTTTGAATTTACGATTGAGACGGCGTAACTCCGTGTATGTTTTCCATTAAATGACGCAGCCTTCAATACAAAATCTAAAATAAGATTATACTCTTGACCAACGTCAAATTAAAAGCCAAAATTTTAATATCAAACAAAACGGAGAAAAAATGAAAGAAGACATCAGCAGTTTAGTTCCGTCCACGCCGACTTGGGACAGGCGCGAGTTTTTTGTTACGTCTATTTTAGC
>DATLXD010000225.1:0-4541 GCA_035575965.1 Pyrinomonadaceae bacterium
CTCGTAAAAAGGTTGGCGCGGAAATTGTTGAAAGAAATAAAAACTCGATCTCCGACAGCGGGCAAATTAGAATAAAAAAGTGAGTGAAAATTAGGCATTGACCGTTGCTTTAATCGAATGAAAAATAGAAGATTGTATTATTTCTCATATATTTTTCTTTGTCTAATTTTAGGGTGCAGCCAGATTTCGGCACAAACCTCGACATCTGAACCTATATCTGAAAACCGAGCAAATCAAACGACTGTAACGGAAGAAAATTTGATTCATTTCGGCGATTTGATTGATGTCGATATTGTCGGCAGCGTCGAATACGATTGGCGCGGCGTGCTGACCGCCGAAGGATTTTTAAGTCTTATCAGCTATAACGAAAATCCGGTTTACGCGCTGTGCCGAGACAAAGAAGCGGTTGCCGCGGATGTTGCTAAAGCCTACGCCAAAATTTTACGGCAGCCGAAAGTCGTCGTGAAAATTCTCGACCGCTCGAATCGCCCGCCTTCCGTTCTCTACGGAGCAGTAAAAACGCCGCAGCGATTTCGTATAAATCGACCTGTTTTTTTAAACGAGCTGATTATAAATTCGGGCGGTTTTACCGAAAAAGTCAGCGGCGAAATTCAAATTTTCCGTCCAAAGAATCTGAATTGTTTAAACGAAATTACGGCGAAAAACAGCTTAAGTAATAATAACAAAGAGAAAAGCGAAAAATATATTCCCGCTGCCGAAGACAACAACTCGCAATACATCAACATCAAAATCAGCGATTTAATAACGGGGAAAAAGGAAGCAAATCCGCAAATTTTAAGCGGCGATATTATAACCGTATTGGAAGCCGAATCCGTTTATGTCATCGGCGCAGTTGTCAATCCGAAACAAATCTCTTTTCGCTCGAAAATTACGGTTTCCCGCGCCGTCGCCGGCGCAGGTGGATTAACAAAGGACGCTTTGAAACAAAATGTAACGATTTTTCGGCGTGAAAATAAAAACACGAAAATAATCGAAGTGGATTTGAATAAAGCTAAAACCAATCCGGTAGAAGACATTTTGCTGCAAGCCTCCGACATTATCGAAGTAGCTCGGAGAGGACGCGAGAAGAGAAAATATCCGCCGATTATCAAGACCGCCGAACCGCTTGGAAAAAGTACGTCCGAGTTGCCTCTGCGGATTATTGATTGAAAAGGCTTTTCGTGAAACAATGTTGAATCTTGAGTATTCTAAAATAAAAAATCTGTTGTTAATATAAGGAGTTTTGCTCAAGAATCTAAGAGTGAAATAAAAAAATATAATGGCTATGAAAGAAAGTAAATTTAGTCGCCGCACAATCGCGCTTTTTTGGTTGTTGGTTGTCGGCATTTTTATCGGTTTTCTGATTTATCTGGAGCAAATTGCGCTATTATACGTTTTTGCGACGCTCGGTTTGGTTACATTGCTTCTAATTGTCGGCTTTGCCGATTTGGAAAAAGTCGGCAGAGAAAATGCCGAGGTTTTTGCGGTAGAAGAAAAATAATTTTTGTTTTAATGTCGAAGCCAATCAAATTTTTTTTAGTTTTATTCGCCTTGTTAAGTTTTAACTTTTCGGCGACGGCTTATAAACTGCAATTTGCCGACGCTTCCAAAACGGTTCGCCTGCATTGGAAGAAGAACAAAATTCAGATTGCGCTTTCTACTTCTTTAAGCCTGCAAAGCGATGCCGAAAATGCTGTGCGGCGAAGTCTGGAAACGTGGGAACAAATCGCCGATATAAAGTTTGAGATAACTTGGACGGACAAACAATCAGTCAGTCCTTCGGGAAATTTCGGTGACGGCGTAAGTCTGATTACTATTGCTCAAACGCCTGAAAATCTTCTTTTATTCGGAAATGAAACGGACGAAATCTCCGCTCAAACCAGAACTTTTTATAACCGCCAAGGTTTTATCAATGAAGCTGACATTATTTTGAATCCCTACCAGCAATTTTCCAGCGACGGAACAATCGGTACATACGATCTAGAAGCTACGCTGACACACGAAATCGGACATTTGCTCGGACTCGAACATTCTTCGGTCATGGGCGCGACGATGCAGGCGCGGCAAGGAAAAAACGGTATCTATAATTTGTCGGCTTTTGCATCGCGTACGTTAGCCGAAGATGACCTTACCGGATTTCGCGCGCTTTACGGCACGAAAAATTCGGAAGAGAGCTGTTGCGGAATAGTCGTCGGCAAAATTGTTCAGACAAAAGGCAAAACAATAAGGAAATTACAGGTTTGGGCGGAAGATGCAAATTCCGGTCGGGTAATCGGCAGTGTTTCGACAAACTCGGACGGCAGTTTTCGTTTTGAAGGATTAAAGGCGGGAAGTTATCGTTTTTACACGCAAGACGAAGGTCAAGACGACACTGCAACGGCAGAAGAGTTAGGCATTTTTGAGATTATAAAAGCTAAGACATTAACCATTACAAAGAAACTAAAAACCCCCGAGAAAAATTTTAGTGTTCAATATACCGGTTTTAACGGGCAAATCTCCGACCTTGCCGTGCCGCTAAACGGCGGAAAATCTTATTTGATTTACATCGGCGGAAAAAATCTCGATGCGGAAAACTTAATCATTGGTTTTAATTCGCCGTATCTCAGCATTACTCCGAACAGCATCGTTAAACACGACTACGGTTCTGAAGTTTCGGTCGTCAGTTTTGAAATTAAAATCGATACGGAAACTCCGGCTGGCGAGTATAGTCTGTTTGTCAAATCTCAAAGCGGCGCAAGACAATTCTTAGTCGGCGGCTTAACGGTCGAAAACTTCCTAAACCCTTGGAACAGTTACGTTTTACCAGTTAACAATAAAGAGTAAAAATTTTAAAAATCAAATTTGCAATTATTTTTTCTATGTGCATAATCTATAGGTGTTCACCTCCCCGGTGAACATAACTGGTCACGAGGGGTGAGGACTTGTGACCTATGGGCGACGGAGTGGGAGACGTCGCCCTTTAACTTTTGAAAGTTTCATTTTCATAAATTCAATAAAATCAATAAATTATTTCTACCTTGCCTAATTCGCTTTTTCGGCTTGACCTGAAATCGAATAAGCGTAAAATTTACTTTTTGTTAAAGGTAAGAATAAGGGAAGCTGACCTTTTATTGCGTGTCAGACAAAAAGATAAAAATTATTTCGGGTAAATTTTAGAAGACCGCAGACGTTTTATCGTCTGGCGGTCTTTAAGCATTTTTATGCAACAAACAAAGCAAGTTTCAAGGACATCTGGACTTAAACGCTGGCTTTACGAAGGCGTTCGAGAAATTGAAGGACCGCACGAAAAAGAAGGTCAGCACCACACGCATCATTGGTGGAAGGTAATGTGTCTGACGGGCGTCGATTATTTTTCGACACTCGGTTATCAGCCGGGCATCGCTTTTCTGGCGGCGGGTGCGCTGTCGCCAATTGCGACTTTAGTTTTGGTGCTGATAACGCTGTTTGGCGCACTGCCGATGTATAACCGCGTGGCGGCGGAAAGTCCGCACGGTGACGGCTCGATTTCGATGCTCGAACATCTGCTTTCGCGTTGGAAGGGGAAATTATTCGTTCTGGCTTTGCTCGGATTTGCGACTACCGGATTTATCATTACGATAACTCTTTCCGCTGCCGACGCGACCGCGCACGTCCTCGAAAATCCGTTCGTCCACGAACATCTGCATTTTCTCGAACATCCGATTGTGGTAACTTTATTTTTCATCGCGCTGCTCGGCGCGGTTTTTCTCAAAGGCTTTAAGGAAGCTATCGGCGTGGCGGTCGCTATCGTCGCGGTTTATTTGGTTTTAAATGTTCTTGTCATCGGTCGCGCTTTATATGAAATTGCGATGCGCCCGGAAACATTAACGGCGTGGAAAGACGCGCTTTATAATTATCCGGGAGCAAATGGCAATCCGCTGATGATGGTTGCGCTGGCTTTAATCGTTTTCCCGAAACTCGCGCTCGGACTTTCCGGCTTTGAAACCGGTGTCGTCGTAATGCCGCTCGTCAAAAATCCAAATCGCATTACCAACACGCGAAAATTGCTGGCGACCGCCGCCGTCATTATGAGCTTTATGCTGATTGCAAGCAGCATCGCCACGACGGTTTTGATTCCGCCACAGGAATTTCTTCCGGCGGTTACGGATGCAAGCGGCGCGGTTGTTCAAGAAGTCGGTAAAGCCAACGGACGCGCTTTAGCTTATTTAGCGCATTTGTATCTGGGCGATGCTATCGGAACGGTTTACGACCTCAGCACGGTTGCGATTCTGTGGTTTGCGGGCGCGTCGGCTTTAGCCGGACTTCTAAATATCGTGCCGCGTTATCTGCCGCGTTATGGAATGGCTCCCGAATGGGCAAGGGCAACTCGTCCGCTCGTTATTGTTTTTACTTTGATTTGTTTTGCAGTGACAGTAATTTTTAAAGCCGACGTTGATGACCAAGCCGGTGTTTATGCAACCGGAGTTTTGGCGTTGATGACAAGTGCCGCGATTGCCGTAGCGATTTCCGCTTGGCGCAAACATCAAGCTGCGAAATGGCTTTTTATGATAATCTCGGTCATT
>DATLXD010000226.1:0-4451 GCA_035575965.1 Pyrinomonadaceae bacterium
ATTCCAATAATCAACTTCAAGTTCCGTTTTTCGCACCAGTAATTTTCCTAAAGCCAAAGAAAGTTTCGGTGCATCCGAAGCACCAATCGCCAAAACTTTCTCCATCTGTTTTTGCAGCAGATCGAGCTCAAATTTTATTTCCTTGACCTTCGGAAATTCATCCGTGTAATCAAGCAAAAATTCTTCGAGTTCGGCTTCACGCTCAGTCTTTCGCAAAAGAAGCTCGGCATAAGTAGGTGATGATTTAATTGCCAAAACTGCTTGGTTTGAGGCGGATTTCTTTAAAACGGCATTCGCTGCAGTTTGTGCATTACCAACCGCAACGAGTATAAATATAGGAATCGCAATAAAAAGAAGACGAATCATAATTACTACCCCGGAAAATTACTTTTCATCAAAGCTAAAAAAGTTGGGAGCGAGTTTCTGGTTAAAAAGGTATTGAGAAATTGTTACGCCCCATTTGTACTCATAAGTTCCCTTGTCGCTAGCCGTCAGATACTTTATCTTGTATGAGCGCGGCAATGTCAGTCCGTTTTCATCTTTAAAGTCTCCGAATTCCTCGGTCATAGCAATTTCCACGCCGCTTCGGTGTGCATTCGACGACCCGAAGATTATCTCTCTAGGAGAGATTACGTGGCGATATTCGGTACGCACATGCTGAAAAGTTTGAGCATCAAAAAACAGGTTAATGGTGAATTCATTTGAACTGCCGTTAAGGTAATAATTTAAAACGTATGTTTTACGTCCGTCTACCTTCTTCATTCCTGCAGAGTTGAGTTTTCCTTTTTTGAGTGGAGGATTCAACAAACTCCACTTAGACGAAATACCTCCTGTAAATAAACCTTCACTTAGAATTCTACTGTGGTCGTTAATATAAGCTCCGAGAGGCGACCTGGTTCCGGCTGTAACAAAGGGAAGACTTATTTTATCGGTGAAAAAGCCGATTTTTTCAAAAGGATATTCTTTTGAAGCCAGACTCGCAATAAACAATAAATTACCTGCTTCGGAAACAATTGCCGCTTTGCCCGTGGTTTTTCGGGTAGGAAGTTTCGATTCAAATTCACTCGTTCCGATTGCCATCTGATTCTTTATCTGTTCGCGCTTTTCTTTCGTGCCGATTGAATCAAGATGTTTAGATACAATATCTTCGACTTTTAAATCTTGAGCTTTTACTGCGCCGGCGCTTACAGCAAGCGAAAGGACGACGGCAAATAATCCGCTAAATTTTTTTGAAGACGATTTCTGCATTTTTTCCTCTCAGTATTTGAAATTTAAACCAAAGCATCACGAATTCACATCTTCGGCGCAATTGGGAATCATCCGCAATTGATAGAAATTGCAAGTGCCGGTTTCCAAAACAGCAAAGTGTCGGTTAAAAAGTGTTACGATGCTGTATCCGAGTTAGCCGACAACTTTATAACGCGTGTTTTCAGTAAAGGCTGAAACATTGCAAGTATCAATAATCGGCACGTCAGCTTCGATTAAACCGTCGCCATATTCCTCGCCTTCGGTTAAAGTTGTAAAGTAAAGACCGATGTTGTCCAGCACCTCTTGGACGCTGTGCGAATGGTAAAGAGTTTGCCGAAATTGCGCGCCGCCGATTAAGCCTTTGGTAAATTGTCCCGCAAGCTGTTTCATTTTGCCGATAGCGGGAAGCTCAGGCATATCTTCGCGCAGCAACTCGAAATACTCAAGCAAAACGGTTTGTTTGTCGTGCAGAGTCGGCTCGAAAGGTTCGCGGTTTGCTAAAACATCTTCGATTTGGCGGAAAATCCAAGGATTCTGCATCGCGCCGCGTCCGATTAAAATTCCGTCGCAATTTGTTTCGCGCCACTTTTTTAACGCACCTTCAATTGAAACAACATCGCCGCTCCCCGAAACCGGAACGCCGACATTTTCCTTTATCGCCCGCACCAAATCCCAATTTGCCAAACCTTTATAGCCTTGTTCCTTCGTGCGTCCGTGAAGCTGAATATGTTCCACGCCGCAGGCTTCCGCCATTTTCGCTACTTCGATACAGTTAATTGTTGATTCGGTAAAACCGGCGCGAAGTTTCAACGTCAGCGGAATCGTGATAGCTTTTTTGACTTCCTTAAGAATCGTTTCAAGGCGCGGCAAATCTTTCAAAAGTCCCGAACCGCCGCCGTTTTTGACGACTTTCGGCGCGGGGCAACCGCAGTTTATATCTAAAATATCCGCGCCGACTTCTTCCGCCATTTGTGCCGCCATCACCATTCGCTCAAACTGTCCGCCGAAAATCTGCACGGCAAACGGACGTTCCTCTTCCCAAAAACGCATTTGCCTTTTTGCCTTCGGATTGTTGCGCGTCAAACCCTCGACCGAGATAAATTCGGAAACCGTCAAGCCGATTCCGCCGCACCGCTTCGCCACGCGCCGAAACGAATAATCCGTTACGCCCGCCATCGGCGAGAGAACGAGCGGCGGATTGATTTCGATATTGCGAATCTTGAAAGGTTTCATTCGTCTCAAAAACAGATTGAAAGAGAAAGTATGCCGAGTGATATTTCCTTATTTCTTAGTCAATTCAACGCCTGTCGCTTCAAATGAAACTTCCGTCACCGTGCCGTCTTTATTGACGTTATCGAATTTCGCACCGTCTTCGTTTACCAAATGGTCAACTTCTGCTTTTCTCAAGGTTTTCACCGAGAAGACGCCTTCGGCTTTCGCCTGCATTCTGGCGGAATCGAGCGGAATAAAAAAGGCGTGATTTTTGAAGGTGATTCGCACCGATTTTGCATTCACCGTCGGCGCAAGTTCCATCCAGCAGCCTTCCATTTTGCAGCTGCGGACAATCACACCTTTGATCAGAACGGTTTTTCCGACGTAATCACCGGGTTTTTTCAACACTTTAGCTAAAGAAACCGCTTTTGCTTTTCCAACCAAATCGCCGCGTTTCAACACGCCGTTCGCATCTAAAGTTGATTCATTATCGTATTCAAACGGTTTCCGCTCGCTTATCTTACCTATACTTTTGTTATCAGTCGTTTTCGAGCTTTGCGCAAGTCCGACACTTGTCAAAGCCAAAGTTAAAATCGTCAAACCTAAAATTTTCTTCATAAAAAATACCTCACGATTTGTAAACATATTTGAAAATTATAACAAAATTTCGGAGCAAACATTTCTAGAAAAATAAAATCAGAATAAATTCACGGTTATTTCGCCACAATTTTACAGATGAATTTTTCTTGGGTGATAGTTGTTAAAACTTTACCGAAAACTCGAAAATTGTTCTTGTCGGCAAAATAAAAGCATAAACATACACAAACATAGAAATTAAACGAATCTTTTTCATAGCAAAAATCCTTTCAAATTTGTATCCTTAGAATATGTCAGCCGGATTATAGCAATGAACGAAAAACATATCCAAGTTTCCAGCATTTTTCTCATCGCATTTTACACGCTTTTTATTGTGTGGCTGTATTGGGTCGAGCCGAAATCGCTGGAAGAAGTTCCGACCAAAGCGCAAACGACAATCGAAAATGTAACGACGAAAACGCAAGTCGCTATTGGAACTTATGAAATTGACCAAGCAAAATTTGACGAAGGCTTGCGGACTTTTCGGCAAAATAATTTCGTTGTTGCACGTGATAATTTTGAACGCGCCGACACGGAAAAGCGCGATGCGCGAACGCAGTTTTATATTGCATATAGCTTTTACCGGCAAGGCTTCGGCAAACTTTCAAACGACGACGCGCTTTTCAAGCAAGGTTTAGAACAAACGAATCGCGTTATCGCGCTTGATAAAAATTTCAAATCCAATGACGCAAATTTACAGTTGAAAACTCCTGTCGAGCTAAAAAATGAATTTGAAGAAGGTTTGTTGGTAACGGCGAGCGATTTTAATCCGCTCAAAGTTTTACGCGAGAGAAAGTAGTATATGTCCAAAATCGAAAGTCCAAAGTTCAAAGTCGAAGAAACAATTTCGGAAGAATTATCCGTCATTGACGGTGAATTGTTGGAAAATTCAAGCGACGAAGAAGTTATAACACAAGTCAAAACAAAGAATAGAAAACAAATTTCCATTGCCGCGTCCGCAGACCAAAATCCAAAGACCGACGAACAAAAATCCTTTCTTCAATATATTATTTTACCTTTGATTTTCTTGACGGCTGCACTGCTCGGCGGTTTGCGTTTCGGCGCGGAAGACAATCAATTTTTGTTTCTTAAACCGCCGCTTGTTTGTTTGATTTTTGCAAGCATTCTGCTGGTTCTTTTTTTTCGCTCTAACCTGATTAGATTGAGCGGATGGTTTTCGGAAGACTTTTCGCCGACGAAAAATCTCGCCAACACCTGCGTTTTGCTGACGCTGTTTTTCGCTTCGACGCAAATTTTTAATTCGCTGTTGCCGGAAAAGGGTTTGCCGTTTTGGACAATTGCATTTTGCTTTTTCTGGACGCTTTGGAATAATCTGTTTGCCGAATTCGATACCC
>DATLXD010000227.1:0-4621 GCA_035575965.1 Pyrinomonadaceae bacterium
TTATGCCCAGCAAGCACAAACTCAAACTGACATTAATGCGCGGATTCGCAAAGAGGGAATGGATAATTCGCAAATTATGCGAACACTTCATTTTCTATCGGATGTTCACGGTCCGCGCCTGACCGGCTCGCCGAATCACCGAGCGGCGGCTGATTGGGCGGTCAAACAAATGCTCGACTGGGGTTTTGACAACGCGCGTCTGGAGGCTTGGGATTTTGGTCATCCGGGTTGGATTAATGAACGCGCTTCGGGTTTTATCACCGTGCCCACTCAGGATTCGCTCGTCTTTGAAGTGTTGGCGTGGACACCAGGCACAAACGGCGCGGCTAGAGGGCAGGCGTTTCAATTGAATTTGCCGCCGCGTCCGACGCAGGAAGAATTGACCGTATATTTCAATAGTATTAGAGCGAACATTGCCGGTAAAATGATTTTGATGGGCAAACCCGCTGTCATTCCGGTAAATTTCAATCCGCCGCCGAAACGAATTGACGATGAAACTTTGCGAAGACGTTTTGACCCGAATAACCCCGCTCCGCAGCAGTTTCCGAATCCGACCGCGCCAACCACGCCGGTTGTGCCGAAAGCCAATCAATTGACTCCGGCACAAATCGGTGAGCAGATTGATAAATTTCTGCTCGACAACCGCGCCGCCGTCCGCATTAACGATGCCGGACGCGAACACGGTCAGATTCGCGCATTTAATAACAGAACTTTCGATGTCGCTCGCGTTGTGCCGACCGTCGTTATGCGCAACGAAGATTTCGGACGCATCTCGCGCCTTTTGGACAACAAAACAGCCGTGTCGCTCGAATTCGATATTCGCAACAAAACATTTCCCGAAGGCGCGATTTCCTACAACACAATCGGCGAAATCACCGGCACGGACAAAAAGGACGAAGTAATTATGCTCGGCGGGCATCTCGATTCGTGGCACGCCGCCACCGGAGCGACGGATAACGCCATCGGCTGCGCGATAATGATGGAAGCGGCTCGCATTTTGAAAACAATCGGCGTGAAACCGCGTCGCACGATTCGCGTTGCGCTCTGGTCGGGCGAAGAGCAAGGGCTTTTAGGTTCGCAGGCGTATGTCAAAGAACATTTCGGCTCATTTGAAAATCCCAAACCCGGCTTTGAAAAATTCGGCGGCTATTTCAATATCGATTCGGGAACGGGACGCGCCCGCGGAATGTCGGTGTTCGGAACGCCGGAAGCGGCGACTATTTTGCGCGAAGCCGTCGCGCCGTTTGCCGAATACGGAGTACTTGGTGCAATCAGCACGAAAAGTCGCGGACTCGGCGGCTCAGACCACACATCTTTTAACCAAGCCGGACTTCCCGGCATTGGCGTTCAGCAAGACCCGATAGAATACGGAACGCACACCTGGCACACTAATCTCGACACTTACGAGCGAATCGTCGAAGACGACGTAAAAAAATCAGCCGCCGTGATTGCGGCGGCTGTTTACGCGCTGGCAATGCGTGACGAACTTCTTCCTCGTTACAAAAGTTCGGAAATGCCTGCTTTGCCGAATACTTCGCCTTCGCCAAGTCCGTCTCCGTCGCCTTCACCCAGACCGTAGAATTAGACGGCAAACTCATAGAAAAATAAATTATTGTAATCTGAAAAGTTATGAGCGAAAAACAATTTACAGGAAAATCGGTAATCGTGACGGGCGCGACTCGCGGCATCGGACGAGCGATTGCACTTAAACTTGCAAAGCGCGGCGCAAATGTCGCGTTTAATTATGCAAAAAGCGCGGACGAAGCCGAAAAATTGAAAGCGGAAATCGAAAGTTCGGGCGTGAAATGTTTTGCGGCGCAATGCGACGTTGCGAATACAGAAGCGTCGGCAGAGTTTGTCAAACAGGCGAAAGACGAATTCGGTGCGATTGATTTTCTGATTAACAATGCCGGAATCACACGCGACCAATTGATTTTGCGAATGAAGGAAGACGATTGGGACTCTGTTATTGACACGAATTTGAAAGGCGCGTGGAATTTCTCAAAAGCCGTTTTGCGTCCGATGATGCGGAACGAAACAGGCGGTTCAATTTTGAATATTTCCTCAATCAGCGGCGTGGTCGGAATGCTCGGACAGTCGAATTATTCGGCATCGAAAGCGGGAATGATTGGACTGACAAAGGCTTTGGCAAAGGAAGTTGCGAGCCGCAAAATCACGATTAACGCTTTGGCTTTAGGCTTAATTGAAACCGATATGGCAAGCGAAATGAACGAAGAGCATCGCGGGAAAATTTTGGAAATGATTCCGCTCGGACGGCTCGGAAATGTGCAGGAAGTCGCCGAAATCGCTTGCTTTATGCTTTCCGACTCAGCCCGTTACATCACTGGTCAAATCATTCAAGCCGACGGCGGGTTAGCAATGTAAAAACGTCAGAGCGAAAGGATTTATCTGTGTAAATTTGTGTTTATCTGTGGATAATTTTTCTTATTTTACGAACTCATATTCACCAAACGCTTCGGGAACGTGAAAATTCGGCGTTTCCGTTTCCGTCGGCAACCACGCCAAATAGCCGCGAGTTTCGCCGCTTCCGACACAGCGAAAAAGATTTCCCTTCCAAACGTCATTCGCTTTCGGAATTTTACCAAACGCCTTCCACTTGATTTTCATTGCCATCCAAACTTTTCCGACTTCGATTTTCGCAGCCGATTCCATTCCTGAATTATAATCAAAATCGATTTCGCGTTTTTCAGCCACTTGGTGAATTCCCAAATCAATCCACTCGCCGTTCGGCGCGATTTCAAACTCAAAATACTTGTTTGATTCTTTTGGATTCGGCGCAACAAAAATCTCGCAAACATCTCTGTCCCACAAACCTTTTGTCTTACTTTTCAGATTCGGTGTTTTGCTGATGACCAAAGGCTCAGTTTGATTGGCTTCAAAACGAATGTAAAAAGCAGAATCCGACCATAAAAGTTTTGCTTTTGCGTGTCGTCCAAAATTTGCTTTTTCGCCAGACCAATAATTTTCGACTGCGATTTCTTGCGACTTTTCCCAAGATTCGTTGTCGAGTTCATCAATTAAAAAATCTCTTTCGATATGCGCGATTTTGATTTGCATCCAAACTTTATTTGTTCGTATTCCAAACCGTCTTGAACGCCATTTTCGCCAGCTTCCAACTTCTGTCTAGATCAATTTTACCGTCTCCGTCGCGCCCGAGAAGTTTGTTGGTAAGAAGTTTTCGCAAATCTTTGCCTTCGCGCTTGAACATAAATTCTTTGGCATACGGTTTCGCCGTTTCAAAGAAATTGAATTCCGGGTCGGTGATAATTCCGATGCCTTCGAGCGTCATCAAAGCCCGCATAATATAAGTGAAATTCGACGGCAGGCGAAACGGGTAATCATACATTACGTCCGCCAAATCATAAGTCAATTCTTTGAAATTGACTTCTTTGAGTTTTAGATTCAGATGAAACTCAAACATCTTTTCGACGATGGGTTTGACAACTTCAGGACTTGAGCCGGGCTTCATAAAATCGAGGTCAATCAAATCCTGCGCGATTCCCGCTGGGTCTTTTGCAACGACATGGAAAAATGCGTCAATCATTTTCGACTGCAACTGCGGCGAGATTCGCCCGACCATTCCAAAATCGAAAAACGCGAGTCGTCCGTCAGGCATCACCAGCAAATTTCCCGGATGCGGGTCCGCGTGAAAAAATCCGTCTTCGAGAAGCTGTTTCAGATAAGTTCTGATTAAAAGACGATTTACTTTTTCGGGCGAGACGTTTCGGGCGCGAAGTTCGTCTAAAGCCGTAACTTTCGTGCCGTGAATAAACTCCATCGTCAAAACTTTTTCGGTCGTCGCATTCCAGTAAATTTTTGGAACGTGGACGTTTGTCCATTCCTTAAAACTTTCGTGAAAACGTTCGGCGTTGCGACCTTCCGCCGAATAATCCATTTCTTCGTGAACCGTTTCGTCAAACTCGCGCAGCATTCCCGCCCAATCCGCGTTTTCATTCAAAGACGGAAATCTTTCCGCAAACTTTGTAACTTTTCGTAAAATCTCGATGTCGCCTTTGATAATTCCGTTCAAATTCGGACGCTGAACTTTGACGGCGACTTCTTCGCCGGTAAAGAGTTTGGCGCGATAAACTTGACCCAGAGAAGCAGCGGCAATCGGTTCGACATCGAATTCGGCGTAAACTTCGTTGATTTTTCGTCCCAAATCTTTTTCGATTCTGGCAAATGCAATCTCGTTCGGAAACGGCGGCACATTGTCTTGCAACTCGCCCAATGCTTTGACAAACGGAAGCGGCAAAAGGTCGGCGCGTGTTCCCAGAGATTGACCGATTTTGATAAACGTCGGACCTAGATTAATTAGATTTTCTTTGAGCCAAACGGCTTGTTTTTCTTGATTTGATTCTTTATTTTGCTCGCCGCCGATAAAAAACCGGCGAAGAAGCAGCATAAAATCGTGAAAAAACGCGAGGTTTGCCCGATGAAATTTTTCGCCGAGAACGGCAAGCCAGGTTAATTTTCGCGCAATTTCCATTCTCCCTTCGGATTGTTTCCGGTGTTGCGCGTGATGAAGTTCATATTGGTCAAGGTAAAGATAAAGCGAAAGCATTCCGATAACTTTCGACACCTTAAAAAGCCGCAGATA
>DATLXD010000228.1:0-3370 GCA_035575965.1 Pyrinomonadaceae bacterium
CAACTCGGACATTTGCAGGATTTTACGATGGTTCAAATCGAGGCTCAACGATGGTTTGCTTCCGGTCAAATCGAGCTTGCCAATCAAAACTATAATTATGCTTCCGCGTCGTTCAAAAAAGCAATTGAATTTATGCCAAAATCGGCTTTGCCGTTTTACGGATTGGGCAACACATATCTCGCCGACAATCAACCGGCTGAAGCCTTAAAAGAACTGCAACAAGCCATCCGGCTTGAACCGAAAATGGCGATGGCTTATAAAAAAATCGGTGACGCGCAGAGATTGTTGAAGAACAAGAAGGAAGCACTGGCTGCTTATAAAAATGCGATTCAACTCGGCTATGCCGTGCCGGAAACGCGCTATTGGTTGGGAGTGATGTTGCTCGAAAATGAACGCACCAAAGAAGGTGTCGGGCAATTGGAGGAGCTGGCGGAATCCGCTCCGACAGCGGAAATTTATGTTGCCCTCGGCGATGCATACCAACAGCTCAAAAAAAACGTCAGTGCCGTCGAGTTCTACCGCAAAGCAGTCGAGAGCAAACCGGAATTAGCCGTTGCTTATTTCAAACTCGGCAGCATTTATCTGAGTGAACGCGAGTACCCGAAAGCCAAGGGGTCTTTTGAAAAAGCGGTCGAACTTGACCCGAACGGCAAAACTTTTAATCTTTCGGATGCCAAGAAGAAAATCCGTGAAGCGACCTCCAAAATAAAATAATTTTCTGATTTTTTAGATTATGATTGAGGGAGAATAATATGAAAATCGAATCGTCAAAGACAACTCAAGCGGAAAAAAGAATCGCGCCGAACGATAAACCTGAAACGACTTTTCGGTCACTGTTTAATCCGGCGGAAAAACTCGATTCTCCGCCGTCGACCGCCGGATTTGCAAAGGTTCTGGAAGAGACGCGAAGCCAAAACGCAAAAGGTAAAGATTCTATTTCCGGGCGAAAGACCGATTGCTCCGGGCAAAACTCGGAAACCGCCGAAGCAAATAAAGATGAAGAAATCAGTGGAAATGTTCCGAATCGGGAAAAAGTAGAAGAGAAAAATAAGAAGCACGACGGTGATAAAGAACAATCGGACGAGCAGGACAAAAATTCGGATTTTGCATTGCCGGGTTTTCAAACCGCGATAAAATCTGCGCCGGAGATGGCAGTTCCGGCAGCGCGGTCTATCCTGCACGTTGCCGATCTGGAACGAATCGTCTCATTGATTCGCACACAGAATCTTAAAAACGTCGAACAAGTAGTCATCGCCTTGAAACATTCGGTGTTAGAAGGTTTGCAAATTAAACTGACGATTGATGAAAACGGGATGCTAAAAGCGGAATTCTTAGCCTTAAACGAACAAATAAAAAACCATTTAAATACGCGAAAACAAGAAATCACTCAAATCTTTCGTGAACGCGGCGTTAAATTGTCCGACCTAAACGTTCAACAAGGCTCTGAATTTGCGCGTCCGACAAATCATTCTGAAGCCAATTCTCCGTCTGACAAAACTTCCGATAGTAAGACGGTTGACTCAACGGCGGTAACAAACGATTCGGTTAATCAAATTTCATACCGAATCTAAATTATCCGGCGCAATCACACTGCTATTCCAAAAAGCGTGATTTATTGAACAAGAGGAAAAAATACTAAACCGCATACAAAAATCGGCGTCGGTTGACTTGATTCGTTCACTGCCCCTTGATTCTTGACATACTTCCTCCGCGTCCGTCGTCTTCGTGACCCAGAATGTTTCTTCGCCGACCGGCGAAGAATTTACGTCTCCGGTTTTATTGGTTAAATTTTCGCGCCACTGCCAGTCCTGCGGGTAAAGATTTTCCGTCATCGGCGATTGTTTGAGAGCAGCATCGCCCGTTAAACGCTCAGATAAATTAGTGCCGGTGATTGGTTGGATTGAATTGCCTGCTATCCAAACTCCTTAAATATCATACTAATCGTTTGAGCTGCTGGGGTTCCTAAAGAAAAGTATCTGTTTATTTTCTGTCGTTACTTACTTTTATTTTGTGATTGACTGTCGAATCGTTTCTGCCTCAGACATTCTCTGATATTCTCGGTTTGTTTTTCCTGAAATCTTCTTTCGGCTCGCTCATCTTGTTCAGCACGCTCTTTTTCTGTATTTTCCTTCGCCAGTTTGCCGATGCTTTCAGAAATTTCTAATTCTTGCCGGCTTCTGAAAATGTCCGCTTGATCAATTCTGTATTGTAAAGAAATTCCGAATTTTTCAAGCATCGGATAAAAATTTTCATTGACCTCATTTTGGCTGAAAACTTCGGTTTCGATTGTCGGAAGCGATGTCTGTTCAGCTTTCGGCACAGACATGGCGGGAATTTGGGAAAGCAGAGCAACGGCGCCTTTATTATAATCAATTGCCGAATCCGCGCCGTCCGAAGCATCATCAACCTTCAGCAGAATTTTCCCGTCGGACTTGACCAAAACCGTTACTTGACCGACTTTGGAAACGTCGAGACCCGCCTTATTGACCGAATCGACGACAGCCGTTTTAATACCTTTGGCGAAATCCGCCGAACGGCTCGCCCTATACAGCGATGAGATATTATTGAAAACAATGTAGAAACCCATATTTTTATTTCTTTCAGCTTTAATCGTCGAATCAACGCCGGAACTGAAGACTTTCGACCCCGCTCTGATTCGTATAACGATCGATTATTGAAGCTGCAAGCCGGTGTAGTTAATTTTGATTTTAGCCATCGGAACGCCGAGCAGTTGCTCTAAACTTTCCTTCGCCGCTTCGTGCGCCTGTTTGATTAAGTTTTCGTCTTCTTCATCGATTGCTTTCAGATAGCCGGCTTGGACAACACCGAGCATAATTGCCAGGGTTTCGGTCATCTTTTGTTTTTCCTCATTCGTCATTTTCCTAAACTCGGGATTCGCCGACAGCATTTCCTTAAACTGAAAATACATTGCTCTATCTTGTTCAGGCGTAACCTTTTGCGATGTTTTCGTATTTAGCAAAGCAAGCCGTTCAAAACTATCTTTGGCGGCGCGCTTCGCCCACGGGTCTTTGTCTACCGGCACTGTCGTCAAGTCATAATAAACTTCGTAAGCATTCGTAATAAAATAAAGAAGCGCGAATGCCACATCATTCGCCGGATATTCGTGATAGCTTGCCGTTCGCTCATACAACTCGATTTGAGAATTATAGAATTGTTCGGCTTCGCGCTGCTCGGCGGCATTTCCTTTGCCGGTTTGCGCTAAGAGTTTGGGCAGGTAACTTTCCTTCCGCGCATAATAGAGCGTGTAATCAACCGGTGCTGCCTGAGGACTAGTTTTAGTTCCCTTCGCCCCGCCTTTACGCGCTCCGCCATTTATCATATTGCGAAAGACCTGGTTTCGGATTTGCAT
>DATLXD010000229.1:0-6154 GCA_035575965.1 Pyrinomonadaceae bacterium
GGCATTCCCGAATTTACTTGTTCGGCGAGTGATATAAACTGCGAATCGAAACCGTGTTGACGCGCTTTCCAGCTTAAATAATGCGGGTCGAGCGGAATACAATGCCCGCCGATTCCCGGTCCCGGATAAAATGCCATAAACCCAAATGGCTTGGTAGCGGCGGCGCGAACGACTTCCCAAGTGTCTATGCCGAGCGCGTTGCAAACCTTTGCCATTTCGTTTGCCATCCCGATATTTATTGCGCGAAAAGTGTTTTCCCAGAGTTTGCACGCTTCGGCAACCCGCGCCGACGAAACAAGATGAACATTTTCGACAATCTGCGAATAAAGAAATGAAGAGATTTCACCGGAATCCTTCGTTACACCGCCGACAACCTTCGGAATGTTGTGTGTTTGAAACTGCGGATTGCCCGGGTCGACTCGTTCGGGCGAAAAGGCGAGCAGAAAATCTTCGTCGAGTTTAAAGCCTTTTTCCTCAAACATCGGCTGCAAAACTTCGTCGGTCGTTCCCGGATAAGTCGTCGATTCTAAAATAATCAGCTGTCCGCTCCGCATATACTTTTGAATCTCGCCGCCCGCCGCTAAAATATAAGACATATCGGGGTCTTTGGTTTTTCGGAGCGGTGTCGGAACGCAGATGATTATCACATCGCATTTTTCAAGCTCGGAAAAATCAGTCGTCGCTTTCAGCTTTCCGCTTTCGACGCATTTTTTTACGTTTTCGTCGCTCACGTCAACGATGTAGGATTTGCCCGCGTTAATCCCGTCCGCTTTTTTTCGGTCAACTTCAAAGCCGATGCCTTGAAAGCCTTTCAAAGCAAATTCCACAATCAACGGCAACCCGACGTAGCCGAGTCCGACGACGCCGATAGTCGCGCGTTTTTCCGCAATAAGATTTTTTATATCGTCTTTTATCATTATTTATATTTGAAATCGGTAATTTATAATTTTGCAAAAAAGAATTTTGTTTTTCTGAGAGAGCGTTTCTTTTGCAAACACTTAGACTAAGTTAAGCAAATTCGACTGTCAAGAATGCACACCTGCGAATCTGCCGTCAAGCGTTTCGCCTCGTGAACGCGAGAGCCGGAAGATAACTGAATTTTAGATTTTGGATTGAAATAGAAAGATATATTTCAAATTTATTTTATTTTCCCGATTTGGTAATCCAAAATCCAAAACCTAAAATCCAAAATCAAAATGGTTCCATTATGCGCCCGTGTTTGACATACGAGCCAGCCATATCGGTTAGCGTGTGGCTCGCCGCGCCGAGCCACAGCCCAACGAATGTTGACGTAAAAGCGTATTCGCCGAAATTTGAGCGGATGTATTCGCCGATTTGTCGCCAGGTTTGCGCAAACTCTACCATATTCGGGACTGTTCCGCCCGAACATGCGGCTAAAATATAAGTGATAATAAAACTAAGGAGCGTCATCGCGCCCATAAAATAAACGACTCTTAAAAACGTGCCGAAGATTAAACCGTGCGACCAGCGCGAGCGATGCGCGAAAAATACTTGATATGGATACCAGAGGAAACGAAAGAAACTCCAGCGTGTGTATTGCTTCGAGCGCGTGTCGAGGTCAGGTCCGAACATCAAACCACCGAAAAGAAACGCTACTGTAACAACCGCTGCCAGCGGAACACTTTCCGTTATTTTCCAAGTCGCCGCAAAAGTCGGCGCAACCAGAAAAAATGTAACGGCGTCGTGTGTTTTACCTGAAGGCATAATGTCAGTGAGCAGTGAGCAGTGAGCGGTAAGCAGTTTTTTGGCTGCTGATAGAAATTATAACGCATTTTGCGATTTTACAAATAAACATTTCGCAACTTGCCAAGCAAAACTGAAAAGATGCGCCGATTTTGCTAAACTTCTCGTTTGGCATTGCGGTTGCTCTCTGAAATTTTAGATTTAAAATCAGTGAAGCGGTAATTGAAGGAGAAAACTACAGTGCAAGCATGGATTGGTAAGTCAATTATGATAATCGGAGCGATTCATTCGGCTTTCGGCTTTGTGGTCTTTCGCTCAACTCTTGCCGAAATTATTCGTGACGGTCTTGTAAACACTGTCAACGGTCAGCCGATGAGAGAGTTTGCTTTCTGGTTTATCGTCTTCGGCTTTCTGGCGATTATCTTCGGCATGTTCGTTGACTGGTGTGAACGTCAAGGCGTAAAACTTCCAAAGTTTTTTGGCTGGAGTCTTCTTGCGCTCACGCTGATTATCGTAACAATTATGCCAATCTCTGGGGGCTGGCTTTTGTTTATACCAACGATTGGGGCAATTCTCCGCGCTCGCCCATCAATGATATTGCAAAGCAAAAGTCTTGATGGCGGGTGATGACGGACACAGTGTCGTGCGAAAATTCGATGAATAAATTTTGGCAAAAACTAAAAACGACGCTTGAGATGATAAAGTTCGAGCATACTTTATTTGCTTTGCCTTTTGCATTTCTCGGCGCGGTTTTGGCGGCTGACGGTTTACCGACGTTGCGGCAAATCGTCTGGATAACCGTCGCAATGATTGGAGCGCGTTCCGCCGCGATGAGTTTTAACCGCATTATTGACCGCCGATACGATGCTGAAAATCCCAGAACGGCAAACCGCGAACTGCCGAGCGGAAAACTTTCCGTTTCATTCGCCTGGATATTTTTTGCCGCATCCGTTGCGCTGTTTCTACTTGCTTCCTACGAACTCAATCGGCTGACGCTTCTTTTATCGCCTGTCGCTTTGTTGAGCGTTCTCGGTTATTCATACGCGAAAAGATTTACGAATTTCTCGCATTTAATTTTGGGTTGGGCGTTGGCAATTTCGCCGACGGGAGCGTGGATTGCCGTGCGCGGTGCGATTGATTCGGAAATTCCGCTCCTTCTTTCGCTGCTTGTGATGATGTGGACGGCTGGCTTCGATGTTTTGTATGCGTGCCAGGATTTTGAATACGACAGAAAAAAAGGCTTACGCTCAATTCCCGCGCGGTTCGGTATCAAAAATTCATTGATGATTGCCAGAATCTTTCACGCTCAAGCGTTTTTCGTTTTGATTTTGCTTTATTTGATGACAGGTTTGGGCTGGCTTGCGCTTTTTGGCATAATTGCAACCGGAGTGTTGATGATTTACCAGCACACGCTTGTCAAACCAAATGATTTGAGCCGACTAAATGCAGCGTTTTTTACAACCAACGCATTCGTCAGCGTGATTTTATTTTTAACCTTCGGCGGCGCGGTTTTTGTGGAGAAATTTTTGAAATGAGAAAAATTATAACTTTAAGTTTTTTGACGTTAATTTCAATCGGCTGCAGCAACGCAACGCAGCAAACGGCGAACACAAATGTTTCGATACAAAATAAAATGAATGTTTCGATGCAAAAATCGGACAATCCGCCGATAGTTTCGAGTCATTCTTCCGATGCTGAAAAATTTGCTCCGGCTCAGCAATCAAAAACAGATTCAAATGCTGCTGCAAAAGATTCTTCGCCGATGGCAAGACCGATTGACGTAAGCCGGATGACCGCCGATGTTGAAAAAGCCGAAAAATCTTTCAAACAAAATCAGAAAGACGAAAAAGCTAAAAACAATTTAGCCGAAGCGTATTTCGTTCGTGCCTTTGCATTAACCGAAGCGGCACAGTATCGCGCCGCACTCGGCGATTTTCGCAAAGGCTTAAAACTCAATCCGAGCAACGCGGAAGCCAAAGCAATGCACGGCAGAATTATTGATATTTTCCAAAACAGCCTGCACCGCGAACCGCCAAAAGAAGGCGAAGAGCCGCCGCCGCTTCCGGTAAATAAGTGATAACTGATAAGTAAAAACAAATTCCAATACTTATCAGTTATCACTTAATTCTGACCTCGATAACGGGCGAATTTCGTTTCTCGCTCGTGGCAAAAATTGATTTGTCGTCAGCCGAATAACAAACCGCTTCGCCTTGCGCTCTTTCACCTAGCTCGACAATCAAAGGTTTTTCGCGCCAAATCTCTTCAAAGGATTTTGCTTTTTCGGGCAAAACGATTTCGTAAGCCGCAAAATAATCGCAAACAATTACGCGCTTGCCGTCGGGAGAAATTTCGCCGCCGGTTAAAAAACCGTTCGGAAAGGCGGGAACGGTAAAATCCGCAACTTTTTCCAGGCGGTTTGTTTTGTTTAAACCATAATTTTTCGGAAGTTTATAAACGATTGAAGCACTACTCAAACTTTTCGACAATACATAAATGTCGCCCGTCTGCGGATGAACGAGCAAAGTTTCAGCATCGTGACGCATATCGGGGTAATCAAACCGTATCGCTTCAGCCGTTTCGCTCGTCTGCGGATTTTTCCGGCTCGAAGTTTTGTTTGCGCCGGCAACTTTCGGCTCTTTGACACGATAAATAGTGAATTCGCTTTTTAATCTTTCGTTATTGCCGATGTCGCCGACGTATAAAAAACATTCGCCATTTTTATTTTTGATTGTGGCGATGTCTTCCCAATCCTTATTTTTCGCGCCCGCAACTTTCCACGTTCCGAGCTTTTCGCCTCGGGCGTTTATCGCATAAATAAATGCCGCGTCGCCCGAATCATTGTGCGTCCAGAAAACATTTTCATTGCAGCGCGAAGCGACAATGCCGCTGCTTTCCGTTATTTCACTCGATTCAATTTTTCCGACAACCTGCGGCTTTTGATAACTCTTTGAATCTTCCGGTGCGTTACTTCGCGCGATTTGCTTTTCGTCTTGCGGGACGACGGAAAAACAACCGGAAAAACCTGCGGCAAAAGCCAGCCAGGATATGACAAACAGATAATTTTTGGTTATAGTTTTTTTCGACATAACTTCCACCGAGCATTATAACGCAGAAAAATTGACGAAGTTCACGCTAAATTAAAACAAACTTTTCGAGCGAAAGCGACGTAATTTGATTACGATGATTGTCGGAACTGAATGGTTAGTTGAAGCCGAAGGCTGTAATGCCGAAAAACTGCGCGACGCGAGAATTTTACGCGCCGTTTTTGCACGCATTATTATTGATTTGAATTTAAAGACCGTCGGCAGAGGCACCTGGCATCAATTCGCCGGTGAAAAAGGCGTCACCGGTTTAATCGCTCTGACCGAATCGCATCTCGCTTGCCATACTTATCCCGAATATAAAACGGCGACTTTCAATCTCTACTGCTGCAAAAATCGTCCCGAATGGAATTGGAAAGCGAATTTACGCGAAATGCTCGAAGCAAAAAATGTCCGCGTCCGGCGAATAAACAGAGGTGAATTTCAATCCGAACTCCACAATCGGAAATCCAAAATCCAAAATCCAAAATCCAAAGTTGTCGGAGGTAAAGTTTGAGCGTTTTGCAGGCAAGTTGTCCGTCGTGCGCCGCGCCGATTCGGTTTAAATCTGGCTCGACCGTCGTGCTGGTGTGTCCGTTTTGCCGTTCCGCCGTTGCCAGAAACGATAGGAAACTTGAAGATTTGGGAAAGGTTGCGGAAATCACCGAATCCGAATCGCCCCTGAAAATTGGTTTGCAAGGCGCCTGGAACGAAAACCGTTTTGAACTGACCGGACGCGCTCAATTAAAACACGAGCTCGGCGGATTTTGGGACGAATGGTATGCGACGTTTTCAAACGGCTGGCTCGGCTGGCTCGCCGAAGCGCAGGGCAAATTTTACATGACGTTTTATCAGCCGTTGCCCGAAAATGTTTCAGTTCCATCCTTCAAAAGTTTGCAGCTCGGTCAAGCAGTTTCGGAAATTCCGAGTGAAACTCCATTGGTCGTAACCGAAAAAGGCACGGCGACGGCGATTGCCGCCGACGGTGAAATTCCCTACAAATTAACCACGAACGAGCGCAACGATTACGCTGATTTGTCGGGCAAAGGCGGCGCGTTCGGCACGATTGATTACAGCACGAATCCGCCGTTTGTCTTTGTCGGAAAACAAGTCTCGCTCGCCGACATTGGCTTGGCAGACGCAAAACCTGCCGAAAGACAAGCCAGAAAAGTTTCCGCCGTGGCGATGGGCTGTCCAAACTGCGGCGGCTCACTCAATTTAATCGCGCCCGACAAAACCGAGCGTGTAACTTGTCCGTTCTGCAATTCGCTGCTTGATGTCAATCAAGGAAACTTAACTTTTTTACACGCTCTAAATCCTTCGCCTTCGGATGATTTTGTTCTGCCAATCGGCGCGGAAGGAACTTTTGC
>DATLXD010000230.1:0-8381 GCA_035575965.1 Pyrinomonadaceae bacterium
AACAACCGCAACATTTTTTGTCCGCGCAAGCGGCGCAAAGCATCGCGTCGGCTACGAAAATTTCCAATACAGTTTTCTTTACAACCATCTGCTTTCTTCATCGGCAGATTTCTGGCAAAGAGAAAAAACTCATTCCGCCGAACAGCAACTCGCGCTGTTAGGCTTTGTCGGCGTTCCTGTTCTCGATAAACCAAAAAGCCATTTAGCCGTAACCGAAACCGCATTAAATTCGATTGAAAACAAACTTTCATCTTTCATCTTTCATCCTTCATCCTTTGCCTTACTTCATCCGGCAGCCGCGTTTGATACAAAACAATGGGCGACGGAAAACTTTGCACATATCGCCGAGTTTTTGTTTAAAAAAGGTTTGCCGACGGTTGCCGTTGCGACAAAAAGCGAGCGCGGAGTTTTGGAAAAACTCCGCGAAACATCGCGCGTGCCGATTGTGATTTTCGATGATTTAATCTTGCCCGAAATCACGGCATTAGCCTCAAAAGCAAAAATTTTCGTCGGTAATGATTCAGGAGTCGCACATATCGCGGCGGCTGTCGAAACTCCGAGCGTCGTGATTTTCGGCTCATCAAACATCAATCATTGGCGACCTTGGACAAACGCTCGACACGAAATTGTTTTTGAGAAAATGCTTTGCCAGCCGTGCGCGGGTTATCTTTGCAAAGAGTTTGGCGAGCCGGAATGTATCAAAAGAGTTTCGGTTGAAAATGTAATTGATGCGATTGATAAAGTTTTAGTTGATGAAATATCGGTGAAAAGTTAAACTAACCATATGCTAAGCCAATATATCCAAGCCGCAATGCGTCAAGCCAAATACGAGATATTAAGCGACGACGGAAGTTTCTACGGCGAGATTCCCGATTTTCAAGGCGTTTATGCCAACGCCGAAACGCTTGAAGATTGCCGCAATGAACTTGCCGAAGTTTTGGAAGAATGGATTTTCTTTCGCCTTTCGAGAAATTTATCTTTGCCGATTGTGAACGGTTTGCGATTAGCCATTGAAAAAGTCGCCGAAGTTTCATAAATCTTCCCAAACTTTTCTGTCAATTCCGGCTTGCTTCAAAACACGAACAAGAAATTCCTTTCCGATGTCGCCTTTATGCGGGTTTGGAATCGTAATCGTTAAATCACCTTTTTCCATAATCTGATGCTTCCCGCCGGCATAAGGTCGGTCAAATCCAAGTTGCCGGAAATAATAAATCAAATCTTTTGTTTAATCGGCGCAAGTTTTGGCATAATTAAAAAGTGTTTCAACGAGAAATCAAAATTCATAGTTAAAGTCATACAACTTATAGTTTTATGACACAGATTTAACCGATAAAATAATTCTACGGTATGTAAGGTCGTCTGAAAAATAGAAGCCTTTACTAATTGATACTAAAGACACTGTGAAAATTGCAATTTTGTATATTCAGTGTATAAAGAGGTTATGTAATTTTATTCATTAGCACAATTTATTTTAGCTTGTAAACAGTTCTCAGTAAATGAGTTTCGTCTATAAGAAAATACGCGAAATCTTTCTGATTTAGTCATTTGTCTATTAGTTTTTTTCATAAATTTGTCAGATATTTTTGAGTTTTACTGTGTCTTTAGAGATACAAGTGAGCGTTTCTTGACACTTTCCCGTTCAGCCATTAGTATTTATAGTTTCGGCTCTATCGCTGGAAGTGTATCTATATGTTCGAGTCTTTATCCGACAAGTTAAAGAAATCGCTGAAAAATCTGCGTGGTCAGGGCAAACTTACGCCTGAGCATGTAGATGTTGCTTTGCGCGAGATTCGGATGGCTTTGCTCGAAGCCGATGTAAATTATAAGGTCGCCAAAGATTTTGTTGAAAATGTTCGCATAAAAGCCGAAGGTCAGGCGGTCTGGCAAGACCTAAAGCCGCACGAGCAGGTTGTCAAAATCGTTTATGACGAGCTGGTTGAACTGTTCGGCGGAACATCTTCGCGGTTGGTTTTCACGCGGGCAATACCGAATGTCGTGATGATTGTCGGGCTGCAAGGTTCGGGTAAAACAACTTCGACAGGGAAAATTTCGCGTTGGCTTCGTGATAATCAGGAAAGGAAACCGCTGCTTGTTTCGGTTGACGTTTATCGTCCGGCGGCGCGTGAGCAGTTGAGAGTTGTCGGAGCTGCGGTTGGAGTCAGCGTTTATCAGGACAAGGAAACAAATGACCCGCTGACGCTCGTGAAAGGCGCGATGAAACACGCGCAGGAAACAGGATTCGATACTTTGCTGATTGACACGGCTGGTCGTCTGCATATTGACGATGACTTGATGGTCGAGCTTGAACAAATCAAAGCCGAAACGAAGCCGATGGAAGTTTTGTTCGTCGCCGACGCGATGACCGGACAAGACGCTGTTCGTTCGGCAGAGGTTTTTCACGAAAGAGTCGGAATCACGGGTGTTGTCTTGACGAAGATGGATGGTGATTCTCGCGGCGGCGCGGCTTTGTCAATCAAACAGGTTATCGGTCAGCCGGTGAAATTCGTCGGTGTCGGTGAAAAATACGACGCAATCGAGCCATTTTATCCAGACCGAATCGCGCAGAGAATTTTGGGAATGGGCGATGTTCTTTCGCTTATCGAAGAAGTTCAAGGAAAGATTGACGAGGACGAAGCGCAGAAGCAGCTTGAGAAAATGACGAGCAATCAGTTCACGCTCGAAGATTTTCGCGCCCAACTTGGACAATTCAAAAAACTCGGCTCGATGTCGAAGCTAATGAAGATGATGCCCGAACAAATGTTGGGCGGTTTGCAGCTTTCCGATGAGCAATCCGAAGAAGTCGAAGGACAGATGAAGCGTACCGAAGCCATCATTGATTCGATGACCAAAGGCGAGCGGAGAAATCATAAGATTATTGACGCGAGCCGTAAGACGCGCATCGCCAAAGGTTCGGGTTCGACGATTGCCGAAGTCAACGGGCTGATTCGCCAATACGAGCAGATGAAGAAAATGATGGCGCAGATGAATCGCGGCGGGCTTTTCTCGAAACTCGCGGGCAAAGCGATGGGCGGACTCGGTGGCGGTTTAGGCGGATTAATGGGTGGCGGCGGTCTGGGCGGTTTGCTCGGCGGAATGGGCGACAACGGCGCGGCGGAAGATTTTGACAACAATTATCAGGAAACAACTGATTCTTTGGCGAAGAAGTTGAAGAAGAAGAAAAGACACAAAAAGCGTCGTTGACGCTTAATGCAAAATTAAAAATTAAAAATGCAAAATTGATTTACTTTTTTAATTCTTAATTTTTAGTTTTTAATTTTACGGAGTAAAAATGTTAGGAATAAGTTTAATGAGAATGGGCGCGAAGAAAAAACCTTTCTATCGCATAGTGGTTAAGGAAAAACGGAGCAAGCGCGACGGAAAATATCTGGAAAACGTCGGGACTTATAATCCGATGGCGGACCCAGCGGAAGTCAAATTGGTTCATGATCGTATTCAGTATTGGATGTCGGTTGGAGCGCAGCCGACGGAAACCGTGGCGAGTTTGATTAAACACAACCCGGTGCAGACGGAAGAGGAAAAAGAGGCGGCAGTTCAGGCAAAGGCGGCGAAAGCGGAAGCAGAGAAAGCTGCACGAGCCGAAGAAAAGAAAGCTAAGGCTGCAAAACTCGAAGCAGAAAGAGCCGAAGCTGCAAAAGCCGAAGCGGATAAAGCCGCCGCAGAAAAAGCTGAAACTGAAAAGGCTGAAGCAGACGCGGCAGCAGCGACTGAAACGACTGAAGCGACAACTGAAAAAGCCGCACCTGATGCAGAAACACCGGAAGAAAATAAGCCGGAAGCAAGCGAATAAATTCGGTTGTTAAAGCGGAAATTGCAAGCAATTATTTTTCCTTTGGCTTTTCGTGTTTCCAAACTCTATGAAAGATGCTGTCGAAAAAATTATTACCGCTTTGGTGAGCGACAAAGAAGCGGTTGAAGTTTCGGAAACTCTGAGCGAAAGATCAGCCGTGATTGAAGTTCGCGTTGCGCCGGACGATATGGGCAAACTCATCGGGCGCGAAGGCAGAACCATCAAAGCCATTCGCAGCTTGCTTTTCCACGCGGGACAAAAACACGGCAAGCGGTTTGTTTTGGATATAGTCGAATAGTCTGGAGAGTCTGGAGAGTTTAGAGAGTCGTGAGTTGATTCTGATTCTCCATGCTCTCCAGACTCTCCAGACTCTATGGACTTAGTAGCAATCGCCAAACTCGTTAAGACGCGCGGGCTTCGAGGCGAACTTGTCGCCGACGTTTTAACCGATTTTCCCGAAAGGTTTGATAATTTGGAGAAGGTTTTCGCCGTCAAGCCAAACGGCGAAACGTTTGAACTTGAAATTGAAAAATTTTGGTTTCAGAAGGGCAGAATTATTTTTAAGTTTGCCGGTTTCGATTCGATAGAAGCATCGGAAACATTGAGAAATTGTGAGATTAGCGTTGCCGAAGTCGAAACGGTCGAGCTTGAAGCGGACGAGTTTTACGATTGGCAATTGCAGGAATGCGCAGTCGAAACAATCGAGGACGTGAAACTCGGCAAGGTCAAAGAAGTGTTGCGAACCGGCGGCACGGAAATTTTAGTCGTCGCGGGCGAAGCAAAAGAGTATTTGATTCCGTTTGCCAAAAAAATTTGCACGGTTGTTGATATTGAAAACAAATTGATAAAAGTTGACGCGCCGGAAGGTTTATTAGATTTTTAGTTTTTAGATTTTTGGATTTTTATTTATCCCTTCAATCCGACAATCCAAAATCTAAAATCCAAAATGAAAATTGACGTTTTAACAATTTTCCCCGAATTTTTTCGTGAGGTCTTTGATTTTGGAATTATCCGTCGCGCTAAAATCGCTGGAATCATCGAGATAAACATTCACGATTTGCGTGAATTTACCGATGACAAAAATCGAGCGGTTGACGACCGACCGTGCGGCGGCGGCGACGGAATGGTTTTGAAATGCAAGCCGATTTTCGCCGCGATTGAAAAAATCGTCGGAACTTGTGAGCGTGAAAATTATCCGTGCGGAACGAGAGTCGTTTTGCTTTCGCCTCAAGGACGAGTTTTCAAACAATCGGCGGCGAAGAAATTTGCCGACCAAGCGGAACACATCGTCTTGATTTGCGGACGTTATGAAGGCATTGACGAGCGGGTGAACGACGCGCTTGTAACGGATGAAATATCTATCGGCGATTATGTTTTATCGGGCGGCGAACCTGCGGCGATTGTTTTAGTTGACGCGATTACAAGACTTTTGCCGAATGCTTTGGGAAGCGAAACGTCAGCCGAAAATGATTCGTTTTCAAATGGCTTGCTCGATTGCCCGCATTATACGCAGCCGAGAGATTTTCGCGGAATGCTCGTGCCGGAAGTCCTTTTGAGCGGAAATCACGCGGAAATCGAACGATGGCGCAAAGAAAAGGCTTTGGAAAAGACAAAAAAGATTAGAGAAGATTTATTAAGTAAGGAGAGCTAAGTGATAAGTGGTAAGTGGTAAGTGCAAAGGAAAAACTCAGCACTCAGCACCCAGCACTCAGCACTTGAAAAGAGATGAACCGTTTAGACACAATCGAAAATACACAATTAAGAGAAAATATTCCGGCGTTTCAATCAGGCGACAACATTCGCGTTCACGTTCGGATTCAGGAAGGCAACAAGGAACGCTTGCAAATTTTTGAAGGTATTGTTATTGCCCGCAAACACGGCGGTTCGCGCGAAACCGTAACCGTTAGAAAAGTGAGTTTCGGTGTCGGCGTGGAAAGAATTTTTCCGCTTCACGCCACCGTTATTGACCATATTGACGTTACCCGTCGCGGAAAAGTCCGCCGCGCAAAACTTTATTATCTTCGTGATTTGCGCGGAAAAGCCGCCAGAATCAAGGAACGCGATACGCGCGGAAAAGCCGCAGCTAAAAAATAATTGGCGGTTTTTGCAAAACGGTCTTTGGTTTTCGGCTTTTAGTTTTTGTTATTTTACCCGTGCTGACTTATGAAATCAAAGACCAAAGACCAAAGTTCAAAGACCGAAATCCAAATTTCGCTGAATTTTGAAAATCAAGCAATTGCCGACGGTTATAAATTCGTCGCCGGAGTTGATGAAGTCGGGCGCGGCTGTTTGGCAGGCGCGGTGGTTGCCGCCGCAGTAATTTTGGATTTATCGAAACCTTTGCCCGAAGACTTGAACGATTCAAAAAAAATCTCTGCTAAAAATCGTGAAAGAATAGCTGAAGAAATTCGGGAGAACGCGATTTGTTATGCGATAGCGCAAATCGAAGCCAACGAGATTGACCGCATAAACATCTTGCAGGCGACAAAAAAAGCGATGATTTCAGCCGTCGGAAAATTAAATCCGGCGGCTGATTTTTTATTGGTTGACGCCATTCAATTAAAAGAATTAGACTTGCCGCAAAAAGCCATCATCCACGGCGACGCGATTTCCGCTTCGATTGCCGCCGCTTCGATTATCGCTAAAGTTTATCGTGATAATTCGATGCGCGAACTCGACCGAGTTTATCCTGAATACGGTTTTTCAAAACACGTCGGCTACGGCACGAAAGCGCATTTCGAAGCGTTGCGAAAATTTGGCGCAACTGCAATTCACCGCAAAAGTTTTCGTGGTGTTTTATCATAAATCCAAATATAATGTTTTGCCTGTTGACGCAGAACAAAAATTAGGAGGATACAACAATGTCAAAGCAAAATAATTTCGAGGAGCAATTCTCCTTTTGAAAAATCGAGCAAACGTCGCAAGGGTTATCCGTCTGAAACACAAGTCAAAAAAGGCTTGAGATTCGTTCACGGTGACAAGGAGCTCATTGAGAAACTCGGCAGAAATGATTTATGTCCGTGCGGTTCAGGGCGTAGATTTCAAAAAATGTTGTTTGCAAAAAGGTATGTTCGACGGCTCACTCCGCGACCATTACTTTTAGAATATAAACGCTTTACAAAGGCGCGTTTATTAATTAAACGCGCCTTTAACCTTTTTCGCAAAAACCAAAATTTATTAAATCTTTGATTGAAATTATGAATAAAGATTCATCGGTTGCGTCAATAATTCAATCGGGTCTTCGACATTCAAAGCCTCGCGCACAAAAAATGGTTCGCCTGCCGCGACGCCAATCAAACTACCGAAATAACGCGAACGATTTTCAAGTTCGGCGATAAAATTTTTGCCCGTCAGACGGGTTTCCGGTTCTTGTGAATCGGGATTGTAAAACTGCGAAGCGTGTGCGCGAATCGCTTCGGTTTTTTGTTCGAGAAATTCAGAGATGTTGACGATAAACGAAGGCGTGATGCGTTGCGAAAAGATGTTGTGCGCGACAATCAGCGCGTCGGCGCGTTCCTGCCCGAAATCGAAATCGTATTTCCGCATCGAAGCCAGCCGCGCCGATTCTCTAACCAATTGCGCGATGTGATTGTGGTCTGGATGCGGGTCGTCAATCTGATGCGTCAGCAAAACTTTCGGTTTCAGACGGCGCAAAACTCTCACTAATTTCGTGCGCGCATCTTCGGTCAACCAAACGTGACCGTCGGGCAGTTCCAGGTTTTCGCGCACGTCGAGTTTTAAGATTTTAGCGGCTTCTTCCGCTTCGACGGCACGACCTTCAACCGTTCCGCGAGTTCCCATCTCACCTTTGGTTACGTCCAACGCGCCGGTTTTATAGCCCAGTGATTTCATTTTCAACAGCGTTCCGCCGACGGCTAACTCCACATCGTCAGGGTGTGCGAAAATTGCGAGTAAGTCTAACTCATTGCTCATAAAATAAATTTACCACAGACAATTTTAATTGATGAGTTAGAAACGATGAAGGGTGAATTAAAATCTTAACGGTTTAGCGGTTCTGCATTGTCGTTTATATAGTCTGTTTTTTTTGTGTGTATGCGAAGCGGGATAGTTGATTTGCCTTTGCTTATACGTAGTGAACTGCGGTCTAATTGTCTTATGAAACTTGTTGTTTTAGGTTCGGGAACAGCAGTTCCACATCCACAGAGAAGTTCATCCGGCTACTGGCTCGAAACTTCAAATGGGTTGCTTCTGCTTGATTGTTCGGCTTCGGCGGTTCACCGAATGGCGCAGGAAAATCTCGATTGGGCAAATCTGGACGCAATCTGGATTTCGCATTTTCATCTCGACCACGTCGGGGGGCTGGCGCCGTTTCTGTTCGGGATGAAGAATGCGCCCGAAACGCGGGAACGCCGAAAACCTCTGCGAATTTTCGGCGCGATAGGTTTGAAAAAACTGCTTGAAAGATTTGATAAAGCAAACGGTTACAAATTATTCGCTCAATCCTTTCCGCTCGAAATAATCGAAGTCGAGCCACTCGAAAAATTCGAGATTTTACCCGAAACCGAAGCCGTCGCGCTAGAGACGCCGCACACCGAAGAAAGTCTGGCAATTC